>CAUYZA010000073.1:0-11400 GCA_963577225.1 Dehalococcoidia bacterium
CGCCCCACCCTGCTCCCGCTTGAACGTGCTCAGCGAGTGTACCGGGCTTGGCCCCGCGATCGGGCAGCCGGCTTGCGTCGCCCCTGGTCGGCTGCCCAAGAGCTGCACGGAGGCCGCGCGCTCAATCGTCGATGGTCACTCCACGACGGGCTAGATCGGCCCTGATCTGCTCCGCGCTCTCGAAACGCAGCGCGTCCATCCCGACCGCGATCGCACCGTCTACGTTGTCCTGCCGGTCGTCCGTGAAGAAGCACTGCTGCAGCTCGACACCCGCGAGCCGAGCCGCCTCCCGATAGATCGCCGTGTCCGGCTTGAGTAAACCCAGCTCGTGCGACAACAGGATCAGCTCGAAGTGGGACAGCAGCGGATAGTGACCTCGCAGGTACTGTCAGTGCTCCGCGTTGGTGTTGGAGAGCAGCCTCAGCCGATGCGCCGCTTCCTCGGCTGAGGCCAGGCGTGCGATGACCCGCTCCATCGCTGGCATCGGGCTGAAGTGACTGCTCCAGGCAGCGGCGAAGCGCTCCCAGTCGTCGTCCATCTGGAACTGGTCGACCAAGGACCGATGCAGCTCCTGCACGCTGACCCGGCCGTCGCCGATACCGCTGCCCCGCACGGCCCCAGCGATCGTGACCGCAGTTGGAGCGGCGTTGGCGTGCGGGGTCAGCCCGGCCAGCCGGTTCCAGAGCAGGTCGTTGTCGTGTCCGACGATCACACCGCCGAGGTCGAAGATGAGCAGCTTCGGCGGCATCAGCCGCCAGCGACGGGCAGACTCGTCGTTTCGACGTCGGCCGTACCGTGCTCGCCCAGGACGCTGCCGAGCTCCTGGCGCAGCGCATGCGAGGCGTGGCAAGCGGGGAGTTCAAGCGTCACTTGCTCGCCGCGCTGGTTCACGATCAAGAAGGCGCGGTCGGGGCCAGGGGCGGCCTTGATCAGGCGCATCACCTCGCGCAGGCGATGCTGGTCGGCCACCTCGTCGTTGGTCTCATGCAGCCGGATCTGCAGAATCAGCGCCGGCGCGCGGCCCTGCGGTCGTGCCGCCCCCGCCCCGTTTCCGTTCGCGCCGCCACCGGCTTTGCGATCGCCGGACGAAGGCTGCCGTGCTGTCGGGGCGGTGGGCGCTGGGCTGGACGCAGGGAGCGGCTGCGGGCTTGCTCCGCTTGGCTCGACGGCTGGCGGCGCACCGTTGCCATTCCGCTGGCCGCTCGGAGTCGGGCTGCGCCGCGTTCGTACCCGTCCCTCGCGCACCTGCCAGTTGCCGGGATCCTGAGCGAAGCTACTGCCTGGGCTCGCCGCCGGTGCGTCGCGGTAGGTCGTTACATTCTCCACCGCCACGGTCAGCCGCTCGCCGCGTGTACGGACGCGCGCGTGCACCAGGACGATGTTGCCATCCTCCCAGTCGTCCTTCGTCAACTTCCACTGTTCGGGCCAGACCGTGACCTCGATGCTGCCCGAGAGGTCCTCGATCAGGACGGCCGCGAAGGCATCCCCCTTGCGGGTCGTGAGCGGTCGCGTCAACGAGACGAGACCGCCCAGAATCACGTCCAGCCCCTCCATCTCCGCGCTGACTTCGCCGGCCTGGGCTGTGACGTAGGGGTCGAGCGCCTCCTTGGCGTGCTGGAAGGGGTGCTCGGTGATGTAGGTGCCCAGCAGCTCCTTTTCCCACTGCAGCATCTCGGCCCGTGTCGCGTCCGCTCCGGCACTCTCTTCCAGGTTCAGCGCCGGCCGCGGCGTGTCGACCTCCGTGCCGAAGAGGTCAAACATCGTCTTCTGGCCTGACGCCTTGAGCTCCTGCTCCCGCTGGGCAAGCCGCACGATGCCGTCCAGCGCGCTCAGCAGGAGGCCGCGCGCCTCGCCGTGGGAGTCCGCGGCCGGAGCCAGCGCGTCGAAGCTGCCCGCTTTGATCAGGCTCTCGAGCACACGCTTGTTGAGCGTGCGCAGATCGGCGCGACGGCAGAGGTCTTCGACCGAGGCGAACGGCCCGTTCTCCTCGCGTTCGGCGATCAGGCCCTCGATCGCGCCCCGGCCCACGTTCTTGACGTTGGCCAGCCCGAAGCGGATCCCGCTGCGCCCGTCGGCCAGCGTCTCGATGCTGAACTGCTCCTGCGAGCGGTTCACGTCCGGCGCCAGCAGGGGGATCTTGAGCCGTGCGCATTCGGAGGCGGCCAGCGTGATGCGATCGGTGTTGTCAGACGCCGCTCGCAGCACCGCGGTCATATAGGGGGCGGGGTAATGACCCTTGAGATACGCTGTCTGGTACGCGATCGAGCCATAGCAAACGGCGTGCGCCTTGTTGAAGGCGTAGCCCGCGAAGGGCTCGATCAGCGCGAAGATGCTCTCCGCGTCGGCCCGCGCGTAACCCAGCGCCTCGGCGCCGCTGACAAACCCCTCGCGCTCGCCCTGCATCACCTCGGCGATCTTCTTGCCCATCGCCTTGCGCATGATGTCCGCCTGGCCAAGCGTGTAGCCGGCGAACTTCTGCGCGATCTTGAGCACCTGGTCCTGATACACGATCACGCCGTAGGTCTCGTCCAAGATCTCGGCAATGTCGGCGTGCGGGTAGGTGATGGGCTCTTCGCCGTGCTTGGAGCGGATGAAGCGCGGGATGTGTTCCATCGGCCCCGGCCGGTAGAGCGCGACCATCGCCGCCACGTCCAGAATCGACTCCGGGCGCAGCTCCTGTACGTAGCGCTTCATGCCCGCCGATTCCATCTGGAAGACGCCGAACGTCTCACCCTTGGCCAGCACCTCGAATGCTTTGGCGTCGCCGTCCGGCAGGCTGCGATAGTCCACTTTCTCTCCCAGAGACTCCTCCACCAGCTTCACCGCGGCCTCCAGGATGGTGAGGTTGGTCAGGCCTAGGAAGTCCATCTTGAGCAGGCCGATCTCGGCCACTTGGTTCATCGCCCACTGGGTCATTGGGATCGGGGTCTCGTCTTCGGCTTGATCGCGCGTCGGCCGCTGCAGCGGCACGTTCTCAACCAGCGGCTCGCGCCCGATCACGACGGCCGCCGCATGCGTGCCCGCGTGTCGCGCCACGCCCTCGAGGTTGCGGGCCTGGTCGATCAGGTTGCGCACCTCGCTCTCGTTGTCGTAGGCGGTCTGGAGCTCATTGCTCAGCTTGAGTGCGTCGTCCAGGGTGATGTTGAGCTGGTTCGGCACCATCCGCGCTACACGGTCGGCGTCGCTGTAGTCCATGCCCAGCGCGCGGCCTGTATCGCGCACCACGGCCTTCGCCCCCAGCGTGCCGAACGTGATCACCTGGGCCACCCGATCGTGGCCATACTTGTCGGCCACGTAGCGAATCACCTCGTCGCGACGGTTGTCCGCGAAGTCGAAGTCGATGTCCGGCATCTCGCGCCGCTCAAGGTTGAGGAAGCGCTCGAAGACGAGGTTGTAGGCCATCGGATCGATGTCGGTGATGTCGAGCGTGTGCAGCACGATCGACGCCGCAGCGCTGCCGCGCACTCCCATCGCGATCTTCTCGCGACGGGCGAACTGCGCGAAGTCGCGCGCCAGGAGGAAGTACTCGGCGAAGCCAGTCTCCTCGATCACGTGCAGCTCGTACTCCAGCCGCTCTTGATGGGAGCCCGGCGGCTCGGCCCCGTAGCGGGCGCGCAGCCCCTCGGCGGAAAGGTGGCGCAGGTGGTCCATCGCCGATACGCCATCCGGCAGGTCGGGGTTGGGCAGCAGCAGGCGCCCGAACTCGATCTCGACGCTGCAGCGCTCGGCGATCTCGGCGCTGCGCGTGACGGCCTCGGGATAGTCGGGGAAGCGCTCCGCCATCTCTCGCTCGCTGGCGAGGTAGAAATCGTCGGCATCGAGCTTGAAGCGCTTCTCGTCGTGGATCGTGCTATTGGTGCCGATGCAAAGCAGCAGCTCGTGGCTGTAGGCGTCGTCGGGGGCGGTGTAGTGGGAGTCGTGCGTCGCGACCAGTGGGATGCCAAGCTCTTCGCCCAGCTTCGCGATCTTCGGGATGACCGGCGTGAACTGCGGGTCGTGGTGGTTCTGGATCTCCAGGTAGTAGCGGTCGCCGAAGACGCGACGGTGCCACTCCGCGATCTCCCGGGCGTCATCCCAGCGGTCCTCCGCCAGCGCCTTGTGCAGCTCGCCGCTGGGGCAGCCGGACAGCGCGATCAGGCCCTCGGCGTGCTCCTTGAGCAGGTCGTGGTCGGCGCGCGGTCGGTAGTAAAATCCCTCCAGGTGGGCGCGCGTGGAGAGCGCGACAAGGTTGCTCCAGCCGGTCTGGTCCGCCGCTAGCAGGGTCAGGTGGTGGTAGTTCCAGCGCGCCTCGGGCGAGCGCTCCTCACGCGGAACGCCTGAGATGTAGGCTTCCATGCCCAGGATGGGCTTGATGCCCGCCGCCTTGCCCGCTTTGTAAAAGTCGACGGCGCCGTAGAGGTTGCCGTGGTCCGTGATCGCCAGGGCCTCTTGGCCCAGGCTGCGCGCCCGCTCCATCAACCCGTCAATCTTGGCTAGACCGTCGAGCAGGCTGAACTCGGTGTGGACGTGCAGATGCGTGAACACGTGTCGAGTCTACAAAGGCCGATCCGGTCGCGGGGGAGCAGTTACGTTCCAGCGCTCGGCTCTGGCCTGACACAACGGGGCCGCAGGCCCCCCGCCACCTTCGCTCAGGCGTCGGCCGGCTGATCCAACTTGAAGGCAGCGTGCAGCACCTGCACGGCCATTTCGCCTTGTTCCGCGTCGACCAGGGCCGTGATCAGGATCTCGCTGGTGGTGATCTCCTGGATGTTGACCTTCGCCTCCGCCAGCGCGCGGAACATCGTCGCGGCGTAGCCCACCCCGGACCGCATCCCCGTGCCGACGATGCTGACCTTGGCTAGGTTGTGGTTCACGATCACCTCGCCCGAGCCTAAGCTTGCCGCCACCGGCTCCGTGATCTCGCGAGCTGCCTGCCAATCGCTATGGGCGACGGTGAAGGTCAGGTCCGTCGACCGTTCGACGCTGGCGTTCTGCACGATCGTGTCGACTGAGATGCCCGCATCGGCCAGAGGCCCGAAGATCTGGGCCGCGATGCCGGGCCGGTCCTCCACCGCCCGCAGCGTGATCGCGGCGACATCGTTGTCCAGGGCGATTCCGCGTACCCGATTGGTCGGTTCCATGACCACCTGCTCTCGAACCAGCGTACCCGACGTCTCTTCGTCGAAGGACGACGCCACCATGATCGGAATCTGGTGCAGTAGCCCCAGCTCCACCGCCCGCGGATGCATCACCGCCGCCCCTTGCGAGGCGAGCTCCAGCATCTCCTCATAGGCGATGTCATGCAGCTTGCGCGCGTGCGGCTCGATTCGGGGGTCGGTGGTGAAGATGCCGTCGACGTCGGTGTAGATCTCGGCCCGGTCGGCACCGAGCGAGGCCGCCAGCGCCACCGCCGACGTGTCCGATCCACCTCGCCCCAACGTGGTGAATTCCGCCTCCGGGCTGAGCCCCTGGAAGCCCGCGATGATCACGATGTGATCACGCTGCAGCTCGGCCTGTACGCGCGTCGTGTCGATCGCCGTAATCCGAGCCTGGCCAAACGTTTCGTCCGTGTAGACGCCCGCCTGCGCGCCCGTCAGCGCGATCGCCGGGTGCCCGATCTCGCGTAGCGCCATCGCCAGCAGCGCGCTGCTCACGATCTCACCGGTCGCGAGCAGCATGTCGTACTCGCGTTCCGACGGGTGCTGCGTGATCTCGGCGGCCAGCGCGACGAGGTCATCCGTCGTTTTGCCCATTGCCGAGACCACGACGACGCACTCATCGCCCTGATCGACGCGTCTGGCGATGCGTCGCGCCACGTGGCGCAGGCGCTCGGGTGACGCGACGCTGCTGCCGCCGTACTTCTGGACCACGGGCGGCATCAGCCCACGGCCCCGTCCACGACTTCCGCCCCGGTGGAGCAGGGATCCAGCAGATAGCTGCTGCCGGGCACCTCAAGCCGCAGCGCGGCCGACTCGAGAGCGGCGCGCACCGTGTCCGCCTGCGCCAGGTCGCTGAACGCCATCACGGTCGATCCGCCGCCCGAGAGATAGGCGCCGTGGGCCCCGGCCTCGCCCGCCGCGCGAAACAAGTCGAACATTTGCGGGAATAGGGCGCTGCGTGGCCGCTGGTGCAGGCGCTCCTCCATCGCGACGTTGAGCGCGTCCCAGCGCCCGGTCGAGAGCGCGGCGACGAGCAGGGCGGCGCGGCTGCTGTTGAAGACGGCGTCGTCGCGCGCGAGCCGCTTGGGCAGCAAATTGCGGGTTTCGTGGGTGGGCATGCTCAGCTCGGGCACGAAGGCGACGCACTTCAGCCCGGCCGGCAGCGGCACATCGACGCGCGTCACGCGGGAGCCGTCCAGCGCCGTGACTTGCAAGCCGCCGAACAACGCCGGGGCCACGTTGTCGGCGTGGCCTTCCAGCTCCGTTCCAACCTCCAGCATGTCGTTGTCGCTCAGCGGGGATCCCATCAGCGCGTTGGCCGCGAAGATGCCCGCGCCGCGCGCCGCCGCCGACGCTCCCAAGCCTCGCCCGAGCGGGATTTTGGATTCGCTGTCCACCTCGATGGTGCGCGGGGCGCTGCGTTCGGCGCGACGGAACGCGGCTCGCACCGCCGAGGTGACCATGCGTCGCATCGGGTCCGGCGGGCGGCGCCTGCCCGGCTCGTCCGGCGTCACGGTGATCGAAGCGAACAGCGTGACGGCCAGTCCCACGGCGTCGAAGCCGGGGCCGAGGTTGGCGCTGGTGGCGGGCACGCGGACGGTGACGGCGTTACTCATGGCTTGCCTTCAAGCTCCTCGGTTGAGTGTGCCATGCGGGGCTGCCGTGCGTCGATCGCCTGCGACAACCCGAGCAGCGCGAACCGTCAGGTCGGGAACAACCCGATACACTGTGCCATCATCCCCACCCCCGCGATCCCCGGGGCGAGCGACCCCTCCGCCGCGAGTCTCGCGGCGACCAACGAAGGAAAAACCATGGACGACGTTGTCATTGTCAGTGGTGCGCGTACCGCGATCGGGACCTACGGCGGCGGTTTCATCGACACGGGGGCTGCCGAACTCGGCAGCACCGTGATCAAAGAGGCCGTCGCACGCGCCGGGATCGAGCCGGAGCAAGTCGAGCAGGTCGTGCTGGGCTGCGCCGGGCAATTCGGCGCCGACGCCTACGTCTCGCGTGTGGCCGCGGTCAACGCCGGACTACCGAACACGGTGCCCGCCTACACCGTCAACCGGCTCTGCGGCAGCGGCCTGGAAGCGATTAACACTGCCGCTCGCTGGATCGAGACCGGCGACGCCGACGTCATCGTGGCGGGCGGCACCGAAAACATGAGTCGCTACCCCTACCTGATGGACTCGGCCCGTTGGGGTGCGCGTATGGGCGACGCCAAGATGGCCGACGGGCTGCTGGAGATCCTCAACGACCCCTTCGGCCGCTACCACATGGGAGTGACTGCCGACAACCTGGTCGAGCGCTGGGGGCTCAACCGCGAGGAACTCGACGAGTTCTCCATTGCCAGCCACGAGAAGGCGCTGCGCGCGATCGACGAGGGGCGGTTCACGGAGCAGATCGTACCGATGGAAGTGGGCCGCGGCCGCAAGGCCAAAACGATTGACACCGACGAACATCCCCGTCGCGACGCCAACATGGAGTCGATGAGTGGGCTGCGACCGGCCTTCTCGAAGGATGGCCGGGTCACCGCGGGCAACGCCAGCGGGATCAATGACGGCGCCGCCGCCATCGTGATGATGAGCGGCAAGCGCGCCGCGGAACTGGGTGTGCACCCCAAAATGCGGCTGGTGGGCCGTGCCAACTCCGGCGTCGACCCCGAGGTGATGGGCACGGGCCCGATCCCGGCCACGCAACGGGTGATGGAACGCACCGGGATGTCGCCCGACGACATGGACGTGATCGAGCTGAACGAGGCTTTCGCCTCCGTCGCGCTGGTTTGCTCGCGCGAGTTGGAGCTCAATCCCGAGCGCACCAACCCCAACGGCGGCGCGGTGGCTCTCGGCCATCCCGTGGGCGCGACCGGGGCTGTGCTCACAATCAAAGCGATGGCGGAGCTGGAGCGCACCGGCGGCAAGTTTGCTCTCGTCACGCTTTGCATCGGCGGCGGCCAGGGCATCGCTTCGATCTTCGAGCGGATCGACTAAACTCGCGCCCCGGCTTTCGTGGCCGCCCAGAGGCGCGTCCGCTTCGCGCCTCGGAACGGCGACATCCGTGCTCGACCTCGATCGCTACCGCCACGTCATCTGGGACTGGAACGGGACGCTGCTTGACGACGTTGACGCCGCCCGCCTCATCGTCAATGCCATGCTGCGTCGTCGCGGGCTGCCCGGGCTCTCGCGCGAGCGCTACCACGAGCTCTTCGACTTCCCCATCACCACCTATTACGAGCGAGCCGGCTTCGACTTCACGCGCGATCCGTTCCCGCGCCTGGCGGACGAGTTCCACGCCGGCTACGACGCCTCGGCGGGCGGGATGGCCCTCCACGCCGGCGCGCTGGGCGCGCTGGAACGGGTGAGGAAGCACGGCCTGGAGCAGTCGATCCTCTCGGCCGCACATCAACCCCGGCTCGAGCAGCAGGTTGAGCGCTACGGCGTGCGCGATCACTTCGTCGGGTTGGTCGGGATCGACGATCACCACGCCGGCAGTAAAGTCGAACATGGCCGCCGCTGGCTGGCGACGCTGGACCGCGCGCCCGCCGAGTTCGTCATGATCGGCGACACCGTGCACGACCACGAAGTCGCCGCTGAGTTGGGCGTCGGCTGCCTGTTGGTCGCCGACGGGCATCAGCCCCGCACGCGGTTGGAGCAATGCGGTGTGCCCGTCGTCGATTCGCTGGCGGAGCTGTTTCTCGTTTGAGCGCCCGCCTGAGCACCGGCCTCAGCGGACTAGACGTCCACGCGATAGCCCTGACTGGTCAGGCGCGGCGCCAGAACGCCCCAGGCCTCCGCGATCACCGACTCCAAGGGCTGTGCCGCGTCGATCATCTTGATCCGTTCTGGCTCGCTCATCGCTAGGCGTTTGTATCCCTCCAGCACGCGAGAGTGGAACTCGACCGTCTCCATACCGATACGGTCGTTCGCTTCCGGCCGGGCGCGGGCGGTCCCCTCACGCACCGGCACGTCGAGCAACAACGTCAAGTTGGGCGTCAGCTCCCCCGTCGCGATCTGATTCAGCTCACGCACGCGTTGCAAGTTTAGTTGGCGGCCATAGGCCTGATAGGCGATCGAGCTGTCGGCGAAGCGGTCGCTCAGCACCACGGCGCCACGCGCGAGTGCCGGGCGGATCATCGTCTCCACGTGGTGGGCCCGGTCCGCCATCATCAGCAGCGTTTCCGTCCAGGGAGCGATTGACTCACGGCCGTCCTCGAGCACCCGGAACAGTTCCTGGCGAAGCTTGGCGCCCAGCTCCGTGCCGCCGGGCTCGCGAGTGGCGACAACGTCGATCTCGGCGGCCCGCATGCGCGATGCGAGTTCCTCCGCCACGGACGACTTACCCGCTCCCTCGCCACCCTCAAGTGTCACGAACAACCCCACGCGTCCCCCTCCGCGGAGCTAGGTCCTGAACACGCGCACGCGCCGGTACGGCTCGCGCCCTTTGGAGTTGGAGAAGACGTCCATGCGCTGGGCCAACTGATGTTGCAGGCGACGGATGTAGGCGTTCTGTGGCGCCAGCTCCACCGCGTCTTGCGCGCCCTCCTGGAGCTGTGCGATCGCCTCCTCCGTCTCGGCCAGCGCCGACGTGACCTGGTCCTGCTCGCTGCGACCGCGCATTAACGCGCGCAGACTCTGGCCCATCTGCGTGACCGTGTTGTGCTTGAGCACATAGATCGGCAGTCCGCTCGACTCCGCAGCGCGCAGGGCCGCTGGCTTGCGACGAAAGATCGAGCGCAGCGTCATCACGGCGTCGGCGTCTTCGATCTTGCCGACCACGGAGGCATTGGCGCCCGTCTCGCCGATCGCTTCGGAGAGCCGCGAGGGCGACGCGCCGAACGGGAAGATACGCCGGTGCGGCCCCGGACTGGGTGGGGTGGCCTCATCGTCTTCGTCGCGCAAGCGGTCCCGCCCGCCGCGCGAGTGCTGTTCGAAGGCTTGCTGAAACGACTGCTGGAACGGCAGCGGCGTGCGCGCCGATTCCCCATCCTCGATTTGCACCGAGCCGCCGCCGTCGAGTTCGCGCACGGCCGGGCGCACAGCCTCGCCGCGCAAGAGCGCGTCGACGGTGAGCGCCACATCATTGTGGATCGAGACGCGGCTGAAGGATTGGATCTCGACCAGGATGCCGAACGTCGGCGGGGCCTTGCGCTCCAACACCGATTTACGGGTTCCGCGCCGGCGGGCCTCCTCGTCAGACAGCGTCACCGTTTGGATCCCGCCGATCAGGTCGGCCAGGGTGGGGTTCATCATCAGGTTGCCGAGCGTGTTGCCGTGGGCCGTCGCGACGAGTTGGACGCCACGCTCGGCGATCGTGCGGGCGGCTTGGGCTTCCAGCTCCGTCCCGATCTCGTCGATCACGATCACCTCGGGCATGTGGTTCTCGACCGCCTCCACCATCACCGCGTGTTGCTCGCTGGGCGTGCGCACCTGCATGCGTCGCGCGCGGCCGATGCCGGGGTGTGGCACGTCGCCGTCGCCCGCGATCTCGTTCGATGTGTCGACGACGATCACGCGCTGGCCCGCTTCCGAGAGGACGCGCGCCATCTCGCGCAGCATCGTTGTCTTGCCGACCCCGGGGCGTCCGAGCAGGAGGATGCTGCGCCCCGAGTTGACCAGGTCCTCGATCACCTTGACCGTGCCGTAGACTGCGCGGCCCACCCGCATCGTCAAGCCCACGACGTCACCGTGGCGGTTGCGAATCGACGAGATGCGGTGCAGCGTGCCGTTGATCCCGGCGCGGTTGTCGTCGCCGAATTCGCCCAGCCGCGAGACGATCGTATCGAGGTCCTCGCGCTCAATGATGGAGTCCGAGAGCTGCGTTTCACCGTCGATGAAGCGAGCCGAGGGCGCACGGCCCAGATCGAGCACGATTTCGAGCAGCGCGCTCCCACTGACCGGATCGGCGGCGTGATCGCCGTCGCCGCGATCACGGCTAGCTGCCTCGATGGCACTACGCAGCTCCAGCGGCAGCGTGCCGAGCAGGGCGTCGAGGTCATCGGTCACGCCCTGGAATGGCTCGGCCTCGATCGCGGGCGTGTCGCCCACGGCTTCGGTGCTTGGTTCGCCGCCGCTCAGACCGTCAACGAACACAGTGTCCGCAGCCGGATCCAGAGGCGCGTTCGGATCGAGAGGGTTGTCGAGGGATTGCTGTTCAGTCATTGTCTCGCGTCGATTGGCGCCGTCAGGCAGCGGGATCACTGGATGACGTGCCGCGCGCTCCCTTCCACCGCCTGCTCCGCCAGTTGGAGCCGGTGCGCCCGCTG
>CAUYZA010000074.1:0-11284 GCA_963577225.1 Dehalococcoidia bacterium
CATCCCACCCCAACTTGGACCTGCTGAGCATTCCCGATGGCATGGCGCCGGGGGCGTACTACCTGATCGCCTGCGCCGATGATCCGAGCACGGTTGGAGAGATCACCCAAACGAACAACTGCACCGCCACGGATTCGCAGGTCACCGTCACGGGGACGCTCGTCGCCGTGGGCCCCATCAAGTTTCCCGGACCCTAGCCCGAGGTCGATTTGACGACTATCCACGTAGCACGCCGGACCCCGGCAAGCACGCATTGCCGCAGCAAGACCGAGAGGCCACCAAAACTCGATCCTAGCGGGCCAGGCTGCCGCCATCGACCGGGTAGATGCCTCCCGTGGTATAGGAAGCATCGTCGCTGGCGAGAAAGGCGACCATCGCAGCGATCTCTTCTGGCTTGCCATACCGATTCATCGGCACGCGGGCGGTCATGCGGTGGTATGCCTCTTCGGGGTTATCCGGATTGCTCCCCCGCTCGATGGCCCGCATCATCCGAGTCTCGATCGGGCCAGGGCAGATCGCGTTCACCCGGACCTGATCGGGGGCGAGTTCCAATGCCGCAGACTTCGTGATTCCGACCACCGCGTGCTTGCTCGCTCCGTACGCCACCGCGCTCGGCGTCGCCGTGAGTCCTGCGGTAGACGCTGTGTTTATGATTACCCCACCGCCCGCTTCGCGCATTACAGGCGCGACGTACTTCACGCCCAGCCAAACGCCCTTCACGTTCACCGCAAACACGCGATCGAAGACCTCCTCCGGATAGTCCAGCAATGATCCGATCCACCCTTCGATGCCCGCGTTGTTGAAAAAAACATCGATCTGCCCGAATCGATCGAGCGCGGTCGCCACATACCGTTGGACATCCGCCGCCACGGTCACGTCCGCTGATTGGACTGCGACTTCCCCCCCCGCTCGTTCGACCGATTCCTTCGTCTGATTTAGTTCGGAATCCTCGAGGTCCACCGCCACGATTCGGGCGCCTTCCGACGCGAACCGTATGGCAGTCGCGCGACCGATCCCACCAGCCGCGCCCGTAATAACCACAACCTTGTTCTCGAATCGCCCAGCCATCCGTTATCCTCTGCTCCGTTGTCCAGGCACCACGGCGGTGCTTGCGACGCAAGGATAGAGTCCCGATGGCAACGCGGTCGCGCCAGGGCGATCGTAAGATTCACGGTGAGGTCGTGCACGACGTGGACGCCGCGACCCGCTGCGGGCACTGGCATAGCCCCACCGACGTCATCGCGCTGCGGATGAAGTGTTGTCACAAGTGGTACCCGTGTTATGACTGCCATATGGCACTGGCCGAGCATCCACCACAAGCCTGGCCGCTTGACCAGCACGACCAGCCTGCGGTGCTCTGTGGGATATGTGGTGTGGTCCTGAGCATCGCAGCCTACCTCCGCAGTGACTTTCAGTGCCCTCACTGCCGAACGGCGTTCAACCCAGGCTGCCAAACGCACCATCACTTGTACTTCGAGTTGGATTGAGCAGCCTGAGACTTGGGTGGGGCAGACCGACTTGGTCACCTGGGGGACGCCGGACCGGTATTCCGGGGCCACCGAAGGCGATTTGCTGAGCGGTGGCGTTCACCGCTCGCGAACCGTCGGACACGATGGTGTGGAACGTTCGCTCGGCACCGCGATCCGTTAGCCTCCGAACCCATCGATGCAGCAGAATTCTGGAGGCTCTGGCATGGCGGCCGTTCAAGTGGAGATGGCAATTGGCCCCCCGGTGGGAACGCGCTTCCCATCCTGGGAACTTCATGATCAGGCTGGAAAGCCGGTCGATCTCTTGGAGGATCGGGCGGGACGGCGCGCGTTGGTGGTGTTTCATCGCAGTGCCGCCTGGTGACCGTTCTGCAAAACGCAGCTCGTGGAGCTGCAAAAGGTGGCGGCAGATCTGGAGGCCGAGGGGATCGCCCTGTACGCGATCAGCTACGACCCCCCGGACGTTCTCGCGGATTTCGCGCAGCGGCATCGCATCACGTATCCCCTGCTGGCCGACGTGGGGAGTGGACTGATTCGGGAGCTCGGCATCCTCAATGAGGAGGCCGCGGAGGGTATCGCGGGGATTCCGCATCCGGGCGTGATGGTTCTCGACACGGACGGCATGGTGACCGAGAAACACTTCTACGAGAGCTACCGCGAGCGCGACACAGGCGCGGGACTCCTCGAACACGTCTTCGGCATCGCTGCCGCGCACCATGGGCCTCGGGCGCAAGTAGCCTCCGATGTGGTCCAGGTCCAGGCCGAACTTGACGCGTCCAGCTATGCCTGGGGCCAGCGACTCTGGCTGACCGTCAACCTGACGATCGCCGAGGGATACCATGTGTATGGTCATCCGATCCCCGCCGGTTACGTGCCGCTGGAGATCGAGATAGACCTGCCGGAGCGGGTGACAATCGGTACGCCATACTTCCCGACGCCTGAACCGTTCCGCGTCGATGGGCTTGATGAGCAGTTTCAAGTGTTCAGTGGCGAAATCCGCGTCTCCATGCCGGTCACATTCATGAGCGTGGACGCAGGCACGCTGGACGTGGGTGGACGCATCACATTGCAGGCGTGCACGGCCACCGAATGTCTCACTCCGGATTCGCTCAGCTTCAAATTGCGGCTGCCGGAGGCTCCCCTGGTCGAGATGCCCAAACCCCGCGACTAGCTGCCGAGTAAGAGGCCGCGTCCCACACGATGGCAGGATGGTGGGAGCGACGTGCGCCAGCTGACGGTGAACGATTTGACTGAATCGGACCCCGCTTGGTCCCCCTAACGCGCCCCGATCAGCGTTCCCCGACTGCCACCTGTCTCGCGGAGAGCCGGCGGTGATCCGCACGCGCCCATCCTGAAGTGGCGCGGGTCGCCTTGACCGACATCTCTCTTCTCCAGCGTGCGCAACCGCGGTCGACAAGCGGCCACTACGTGTTTGTGGTGCGAGGGCATCTCCCCCCTTGAGGGGGTTCGGCTGGGACGCGACACGGGGGGCAGCGCGCGGCAGCCAGGACATTGCCGCAGCCTGACGCGCGTTGCACCCGTCGCCGACCTCGGACCCTATCTGCCTTCAAACTCGTTCTTGAGCAGGAGCCCGAGCGTCTTCGGGAAGACCTCGAACATGTCGTCGTTGGTCCAGCCTGCCGCGGGCGAAAACGCTTGCGCCTCGATCGTGGGGATCGTGTAGAGGCCGATAGCACCGGCGCGAATCATGAAGTCACGCCCGTTAACGTTCTGGGCCTCATCGGAGGCGAGATAGGCGACCAGGGGACCGATCGCGTCGGGATCCATCTCGCCGCCGGGCGTGCCGCGAGTCTCGCCGCGCTCGATCGCGGCCTTGCGGGCGGCCTCCATCTCAGGCGAGACGACCAGGCGAGTGGCCGCCCCAGGCCGCAGCGCGTTGCAGGTGACTCCGTAGCGACCGAGGTCGCGCGCGACGGTGCGGGTGATACCCACGATGCCTTCCTTGGCGGCGGCGTAGTTGGTCTGGCCAGCATTGCCCAGCCCGGAACTAGAGCTAGTGTTGATGATGCGGCCGGAACGCTGCTGGCGGAAGAGCACGGCGGCGTGCTTGATCGTGTTGAAGGTACCCTTCATATGGACGTCGACGACGATGTCCCACTCGTCCTCGGTCATGTTGAAGACCATGCGATCGCGCAGGATGCCAGCATTGTTGACGAGGATATCGAGCTGCCCGAACTCATCGATGGCCTGCTGCACCATGGCCTCACAGGCGACGAAGTCGGAGACGTCGGCGTAGTTGGCGACGGCGCGGCCGCCAGCCTCCGTGATCTCCTGGACGACGGCTTCAGCGGGGGTGCGATCGGCGCCTTCGCCTCCCGTGGAGCCGCCCAAATCGTTAACGACGACAGCGGCACCCTCTGCGGAGAGGGCGTGGGCCTCGCCCCGGCCAATGCCGCGTCCTGCACCGGTCACGATCGCGACGCGACCTTCTAATCGCCCGCTCATTCTGCACCTCCAAGGATTTCAAGCTGGATATGAATTCACGCTCGCGAAGCAGCCTAGGCGCGTTGCCACCTAGCCGCTCTGCGAATACAGCCCGTCTCTATCCTCCATGCGATCGATCTCCCGCACGCGCTCGATCTCGATCGCGCCCGGCGCCTGGCAGACGGGCATAGCCTCCGCAGCGCTACACTCGATCCGAGGCGCTTGGACTCGATGATCGTGGCGTCGGGTCGGACTTGCGAATTACAGAAAGGCGTCGCCCCAACCATGGAAGGCACGAAATACAATGAGCTCACGCGGCGCGAGAGTCACGTCATCGAGGCCAAGAACACCGAACCGCCCTTCAGCGGCGAGTACGATGACTTCTACGAGGCTGGCACCTACGTTTGCCGCCGCTGCAACGCCCTACTCTACCGCTCCGAGGACAAGTTCGACGCTCACTGCGGGTGGCCAGCCTTCGATGACGAGGTCGCCGGTGCCGTGAAGCGTCTGTCCGACCCGGACGGCGACCGCGTCGAGATTGAGTGCGCTAACTGCGGCGGCCACCTCGGCCACGTGTTCCTTGGCGAAAGGCTCACGGCGAAAAGTACGCGTCACTGCGTCAATTCTCTGTCGATGAGGTTTGTGCCCTCAAAGTAGCCTGTCGTCTCGGGCGTGCCCGGCTCCGCATTTCCTCCTCCGCACATATCGCGATGGCGATGACGACTCTGCCCGCGGCGAGATGCGGCCGGACAGTTCGATCAATCCACGGCAATGTCTTGGCTATGAGGCACAGGGGTTTTCGCGTATTGCGTGATCGTGTAAGTCGAGATCCCTGGGGTTCTCCAGGAGTTGCATGGATAGAACATCTCATCAGCAATTATCTCTTCATCGAGAGTGACTGCGCCGTTGCAAAGAGTGCCCCCGTTGGCGGTCCAGAGGAAATGCAGTTTCGTACCAGCGGTCATGCGGTAGGTGGTGCTTAGACACAGGCCACGGTCTGATGACCGGAGCTTCTCACCTGACCTGCCCCCCCGAGAACTGATCCAGATCCAATGCGAGGATCGGGGTCGCGAAGGGAGCCGGCATGGCACGGAAGCGTTATACGACGGAACAGATCATCGCGAAGCTGCGCGAGGCGGAGGTCGCCCTCGCCCAGGGCGACAGCGTGGCGACGGTGGTCCGCCAACTGGGGGTCGCGGAACAGACCTACTACCGCTGGCGACGCGAGTACGGCGGGCTGCAAGTCGACCAGGCGAAGCGGCTCAAGGAGCTGGAGAAGGAGAACCAGCGCCTGCGGCGGGTGGTGGCGGATCAGGCGTTGGACAACGCGATCCTGAAGGAAGTGGCCTCGGGAAACTTCTAAGCCCGGCGCACCGGCGCCAGGCGGTCCGCCACGTGCAGACCGCGCTGGCCGTCTCGGAGTGTCGGGCGTGTCGCGTCCTGCGGCAAGCGCGGAGCACGCAACGCTATCCGACCCGCGCGGCCCCGGATGAGCCCGCCCTGGTGGCGCGCATCATCGCCTTGGCGGAGCGCTTCGGACGTTACGGCTACCGTCGTATCACGGCGCTGCTGCGGGCCGAAGGGTGGCGCGTGAACCACAAACGGGTCGAGCGGCTGTGGCGCCGCGAGGGGCTGCGTGTGCCCGCGAAGCCGCCGCGCCGCCGGCGGTTGTGTTTGGCGGACGGCACGACCACGCGGCGCCGGGCCACCCGCCCAAATCACGTCTGGTCCTACGACTTCGTGCAGGATCGGACCCACGACGGGCGCCCCCTCCGGCTGCTCTGCGTCGTCGATGAATACACACGCGAATGCCTCGCGATCGTGGTCGCGCGCCGCTTGCGGGCCGACGACGTGCTGGCCTGCCTCACCCGACTTTTCGTCGAGTGCTGGCCGCCGACCTATCTGCGCTCCGACAACGGCCCGGAGTTCACCGCCCATGCGGTCCGATCCTGGCTGCCCCACGTCGGCGTCACCACCCTCTTCATCCAGCCGGGCAGTCCCCTGGGAGAATGGCTATGTCGAGTCCTTCAACGGCAAACTGCGTGACGAGTGTCTCAACGGGGAGATCTTCACCACACTCGCGGAAGCGCAGGTGCTGATCGCACGCTGGCGCCGGGAATACAACGAACAGCGGCCCCACAGTGCCCTCGGCTACCGGCCCCCCGCGCCACCCACGATCGAGGCGCGCCCGGCAGCACGCTTGCCGGAGCTGCTGCCTCTCCGAGCCCTAACTTGAAACGTGGTACAAAGCTGGGGGGCAGGTCAGTCTGGTAATTGTCGAGCCGTGTTCATCGGTTGTGCGGGTTCCGAAGCCCCAGTGTTCGGCGGCGGGCGGCGGTGGGGTCGCTCCCTGCCACGTCTGGGTGATAGGCCTCACTGAGTAGGCGAAAGCGCCGCAAGATCGTGTCGCGATCAGCATCAATCGCGAGGCCAAAGAGGTGGGCTGCTGCGTCACGATCCGCAGGGGTCGGCATTGGAGCCGCAGGATAGGGGGTTTCCGCGATCCGCGGCCCGTCCTGAAGTGGCGCAGGTCGCCGCTACCCGTCGAAGTGATCCACCAGCACGTCATCACAGTCGAAGAGCTCGGCGTCGTCCTCCGCCGCGTTGTTCCAGATGTTCGCCACCGTCCAGATCAGGAAGGTCCCGCGTCCTGCCGCGCTGCTCGCCGAATGGATCTCGACGTGAGCAGCGAACTGAAAGCCGGTGGGGAAATCAAAGCGCTGGTTCCCCGTCACGCTGATCAGATACCAGCCGGTGGCGTCGCCGGAACCTGAGATCACAACCACTTCCGGCGTCGTCGCCTTGGACAGGCTGACGATCTTGGCCGACGCCCTTCCACAGAAGGTCGGCACCGAGGGTAAGACCGTCGGCGAGGTCGGCGCAGAGGGTAGGACCGTCGGCGATCCGCCGGGGCAGGTGTTGAGCATCTCCTGCAACGCAGCCCACTCGTCCGCGGTGGCGGTAAGCTCATAGTTGTTCTTGACCACCGTCCAGTCGACCGCGTACTTGCACCAGTAGTCCATGCGCGGGGGCCTCCAGGCATCGGGCCCGCGCGAGCCCTTCGACTGATTGGTGCTGTCGTCCACCGCGATCAGATGGTCGGGGTTGCCGAGATTGTTCGTGTAGGCCTCCCGCTCAGCTGCGCTCCATGCCCACCCACCTGAGAGATGCGCGTTGGCCAGCGGGACGTGGTGATCGACGTCCACATCGCTCGCGAGCGTGAAGGTGAGCCCGGTCAGCTCCCCGAACCAGAGGCCAGTGTCGACCGCACACGGATCGCTCGCGCGAAACGCCACGCCGATCTGGGATTCCGCGATCAGTACTTCGGCGCGCGTGTCCTCGCAGTCACCGTCGGCGTCGATCCAGTCACCCCAATCGTCGCGG
This sequence comes from Dehalococcoidia bacterium, assembly GCA_963577225.1. Taxonomy (GTDB): domain Bacteria; phylum Chloroflexota; class Dehalococcoidia; order Bin125; family Bin125; genus JAPUIR01. The sequence goes on from CAUYZA010000074.1 coordinate 7,317, forward strand.
TCATAGGCTGCGATGCCGGTCGAGTGCGGCGCGACCATCGGCTGCTGGAGTTGATTCGGCGGGCTCCAGGCGTCGAGCTCCGAGACGGCGGACGCCGGAGTCGGGAGCACTTCGACGAGGAACCAATAGACGTTGTGCGTGCGCAGCTCGGTCAGGCTGCTGAGGAACGCCGGTGCATCCGGCCGCAGGATCAGCCACTCGTCGGTCGCGTTCACCCATGCAAACACTGCGACGATCCGATCGCCCGCTGGCTGTGCCGCGTTCAGCGACGCCACCGACGGCCTCGCGTCAGCAGTCGGTCCCACCCACCGCAGCTCGGTGAAGCCTGGCGCCAATGGGAAGGCGACATCGGAGGTGAGGCCATCCGACGACGCGCTTCGGCCTGCGCCGCTCAGCGCCAGTACAGCCGCCAGCACGGTGATGATCCCCAGGATCGTGGGCACGCGCGCCGTGCGTGGGCTGCGAGCAGGGACCGGGTTCGACTGACCAGCCATGACCGCCTCCGGCCGCCCGCTCACATCCTCCGCGAGATTAGCGGCTTCAACGGGGGGGGTATCGGGACGGAATTACCGCGCCCCCTCTGCCTCGGCGAACCCGACGGGACCACCGTGATCGGGCGCATCGACATCCGTGAAGGCAAGCGGATGCAGGGTTAGGTTCCATTTCCGGGCACTCCGCCCCACGACCGGAACAGCAGGGGGCGCCTCACTGAGACCGAGTCCGTTGGTCCGCCACCACCCGACCTCGACTGTGGAGAGATCCCGTTCCGGCGGTTCCCCGTCCCAGGGTCCGATCCCCATCGGTTTGACGGGGATCGCGACGGGTTCGGCTGCGAGAGCTAGGTGGGCACCCGGAATGTAAGGGCATGATCGGCTATCAGCACGGCTGGTCCTGACGACGGAGAGACTCGGCCTCGACCATTGGCTTAGGTCAGCAGTCAAGGCATCAGCATCTGTCCGAGAGCCCGACTGTAGCCGAAGTTGAGGAGGCGGTGGGCGGCAGCGACGCTCGCCGTTGACAGATAGCGCGAGTCGTCGAGCGACCTGAGCAAATCGATCTGATAGGAGAGCTGGCGATCCCAGTAGCATGAATCCGATCCCACCGGCCTGGTGGCTGGCGTCGATCTGAGCGCGGACACGATCGGCACCGTAGGAGAGCTTCTGCGACTGATAGTCGGGGAAGTCCTGCAGCCAGGGGCGGACCTGGATGTTGCCGAAGGGTTCCAATCGGGCCACGGCGAGCTCGATCGACGATTTGACGACGGTGAAGGGATCGGCCGGCGGGTAATCGAGCCCAAACCAGCCCGTCGCCCAGGTGCTGGGGTAGATCATGGGAGAGTAGTAATCGAGGAAGGGGGCGAGGTCCTCAAGGATCTGGCCGATACCGCCGTCTCCGGGGATGACGGTCGTCTGGCCGAAGGTGTCGATCGAGATGGCGCCGCCGACGGCATGGATGGCGAGCGCAGCGTCGCGCGCGAAGCTGGCGATTGCGTTGGAGCGGGCCTGCGGGTTCGCGTTGTTGCGGGCGACAACGCCCGGGTCAGTGGGGAAGCGCACGTAGTCGTACTGAATCTCCTCGAACCACCGCGCGGCGCGAACGCCGATATCGATGTTGTGCCGACGGGCGCCCTCGTCGAAGGCGTTACTCCAAGCGCCGTTGCCGCTGTCGCGGAAGATGGCGCCGTCGTAGCTGCGGTGTGCTCCAGTAGGGAAGGCGAAGGCATAGCGGCCATCGAGGAAGGTGACGATGCGAGCGATGCGGTAGAGGCCGAGGTTGCCCAGTTCTTCGAGGAAACCTTCGACATCGGTGCCAGTGTCGCGTACCGCACCCATGGTGCGCACCTGGTCAGTCGCAGCCAGCGGGAGGACTGAGCCAGCTTCGTCCTTGACGTCCACGACGAGCGCGGTGATCGCGCCACTGCGTGCGAGCTCGATCACCCAGTCCAGGACGGACTGGGTTCGCAGGTGGTCGTACGCCAGGTAGATAGCCCGCACGTCCAGCGGGTGCATGAACACGACAGCGTAATCAGCTGTCGTGACGCGACGGACGACTTCATAACCAGGTGCGACAATGCTGAGCCGGTTCGTGCGAATCCCGGCGGGGATATGAAAGAGTCCAGCCGCATCGGTCAGGATCGAGATCTCCCCTGTGCCGATGTGGGCCCCTTCGATCCGGCGGACCACGTCGCCGTCTCGGGCCAGAACAATCCCTCGCAGCGGCTTGTCAATGTGCACGATCGGAGGGAGATCGCCGGGGTTTGCGGGCATCTCCGCCAGCAACGAAGTACTGAGCAGGAGCAAGCTTGAGGAAGCGACGATCAGAGCGAATCCGGCTCGCAATGTCGTCTGACGCAAGCTCCTGACGAACATTCTGGCTCATCCCTAGAGTGCTGCCTGCATGATCGTCGGCAGCCTGTCCGTTGCGGTCAACGACGGATGACGCCAATTCGACTCGGATTGCACGACAGGCTCAGGCGAGCATTCTACTCACCTCGCGGGTCTTGGGCTGCGGCCAGCCAGGCAATCCCCCAAACGCCTGGAACAGCAGCGATCCTAGAGCCAGGGGATTTCTCCGGGGGCGTAGTGGCTCGCTCGGAACACCGCGTTTTGGCCAATCACGTACAGCCCCCCTCGGGTCGGGGCCCACATGTGGGTTCACAAACTCCCAGACGACCTCACCGACCGAGGTGACTTGGAACATCCGACCTGTACAGCCCTCGGTGATGAGCGTGTTGCCGTTGGGAAGACGACGCGCGCCTGATATAAACGGGCTGAAAAAATCCGTCCAGGGTAGATCTTGGTATACCCACTCGATCTTCCCGCTCTCAGGAACGATCTCTAACACCCGGGAGAAGGCGAGGGAGATGTTCGAACGGTGGCATCCGTTGTCGAAGACCAGGAGGTTGCCGTTGTCCAGTAGGTTGGGGTCGTGCTGCTGGGCAAGGAGCGGGGGGCCTAGCTCCCAATCGATCCGGCCGCTGGCCTTGTCAATGAGGAGGACCGTGGAAATGTTGCGGAAGGATACCAGCACCTTGGCCCCTGCGGCGCCCTTACCGGGCACCGGGACGACCGTGTTCCCGTGGCTCCATTCGTGGCGGAGGTCGTTGAAAGTCAGCGGGTGATTGGCGGGATCAAGGTGGTCCACGACATGCCACTCCTAGACGCGGTCGCCGTTGGAATCGACCTCCACGATCACGTCGGCCCACATCGTCTCGTCGCCGTTCGGGACGCCACCGCCCACCTGGGATACTAGGTCCGCGCGCATCGGCTCGACCGTCAGATAGATCGCCCCACCGCCGTCTATGCGGCGGGCGTCATGGTGATGATGGTCGTCATGGTGCTCCCAGACCACCTTGCCTTGGGGATCGATCTCGAGCATGACCCCGCCGCGGAACAGCTGCCAAGCAGGGAAACGGTTGAGCTCAGGCTGGTTAGGGTCTTGGCCGCCATAGAAAAGGTTCCCGTTCGGCAACAGGTAGCCCCAGAGTCCGGCGGGGTACCCGGTTTCCCAGCCGTGTACCGCGTTTCCGTCGAGGTCGATAAGGTAGACCTCGCCTTCGGAATAGACGGACGAGTAACAGACGTAGCCTGTGTACGCCTGATCCCGGTCATGATGGAGCAGCCCGGTCCGGCGGGTGCGCTGGAAGGTGTTTGCCATGGGGCGGTTCTCCTTTACTTGGCAAGTGTGAACCACACGGCGTCGCTAGAGTCTCGGTGCAGCGCGCGAGCATCCTCGCTTGGGCGTCTCCGTAGGATCCACCCGCAACAATCCCAACTCTTCTCCCCAAGAATAGCCCGGCCGCGCTGAACTGGACGATCGTGTGATCGGCTGGGTGGGATTTCGTGCATAGCAGCTAGACACCAGCGGGAGTCATGGTGGACCTCTTGGTGGAGGAGGACACGACGCGCTTCACGAAGCCAAGGGTTTTTCCGATTCAATTTGCCGGACAAAGAAAACGGGGGGGCTTT
>CAUYZA010000075.1:0-11239 GCA_963577225.1 Dehalococcoidia bacterium
CGTGCTGGCGGCGCTGCGTCGTTGACTCTTCGTACGGAGGGCTCGCTTCCTAGCGCGACTCTCGCAAAGGCACGATCTCGGTGAGGATGCCGCCCGCGCTCTTGGGATGGAAGAAGGCCGCGGTGAGGCGGTCCGGGTCGGGATCACCGAGGTCGATCTGACTGAGTCCGGTCTCGGCCAGCTCACGGGCGGTCGCGGGAACGTCGTCCACCGCGTAGCCCAGGTGGTGCAGCCCAGGCCCGAAGCGCTGGAGATACTTGTAGGTCCCGGTCTCCGGCACAACGGGGATCAAAATCTCGATCTGGGTTTCCCCGACACCGACCTGGATGAAGTAGTTATGCGTCCCCTCCGGCGCGAAGTAGCTGCCATCGGGCAGGGGAGCACGTTTCTCATCTAAGATCAGACCCAGCTTGCCTTCGAGGATGCTGCGCGCCTCGCCGAGCGAGGGGGCGACGATGCCGATGTGGTCCAGCTTGACGATCATTGGAAGCCTCCAGGGCTGGGCCCATGCTACTGGCTGCACTGACGAGGCGTCGCTGTCAATCCATCGCGGGAGAACCCACGTAGGGACTGTGGGGAGAAGGTTGATCATGCTCAAACTCATGCAACGCCGGTCGCACACCCTCTCGCTGCTGCTGATCGGGGCCGCCGTCGTAGCGGCCGCTTGTGGCGGGGGCGGTGACGAACCCGCGATCGAAGCGGGAGCGGCTGCGGCCGCGCAGAGCCAAACAGACGACGCGCAAGCCGAGACCGACACGGCTGACACCCAACAGGCTGATTCGCAGACCGCGACGGAGACCGCTGGGGCGTCTTCCTTCACGATCTCGCGAGTCGACAGCGGGACGAAGCCTGACATCGCGATCGACCCGTCGGGCCAGGCGCTGATCGCCTACATGCTGGAGCGGATGGGCGCGCAGGGCTGGGTCAAGGTAATCAACGCCGACGGGTCCAACAGCGAGCAGATCCACACCGGCTACGTCTACGGCCCGCTCGACATCGCGGCAAGCGCCGACGGGCGCGTGGTCGTGGGCTATCACGACCACGACAACGAAGACGGCTCGATCGCGACGCGTGAGGGCGGCGCCTGGTCGGTCGGCACAATCGCCCACGAAGGCCACGATGGCTGGGACTCGTCCATCGCGTTCGGCCAGAGCGGCGAAATCTACTATCTAAGCATCGACCCGTCGCAGTTCGGCTCCGCCTCCGGTGTGGAGCTGGCGACTCTCAGAGACAGTGCGTTCAGCGTGCGCGGACTCGGCTCGGGCCCGCAGCCGTATAAGTGGGGCGTCGACATCGCTGTTGGCCCGGCTGGGGAACTGGCCGCCGTCTTCTTCGACGCCGACAACAAGGACCTGATCTTCGCTGTAGAGGACGGCGACGGCTTCGCTCTGACACCGATCTACAGCGAAGGCGATGCGGGGCGCTTCGCGGTGCTGGAGCTCGACGACGCCTGACTGGCGCACGTCGCCTTCTTCCAGTCGTCTTCGGCGGTGAGCGACACTGGCCCAGCGCCGGGCGACATCGTCTACGGCGCGCAGGCGGCGGACGGCTCCTGGTCGTTCGAGGTGGTGGGACAGGTCAACGCACAGGTGCTCGGCTTCATCGACACGGAGACGCTGAGCTTCGCCGAGCGCGGCAGCAACGGCTGGGGCCCGACACTCGTCGCGCAGGCGGACGGCGACCCCTTCCAGGTGGTCGGCCTGGCCGTCGACGGTGCCGGCGAGCCGCACATCACCTATTCGACGGTGACCGCGAACGGCCCGCTCGACGGCGAGATCTGGCACGCGCGGCGACGGTAAGGATAGGGCGAAAGCGACTAGAAGGGCCACCACCAGCGGCGTGGCGGCTCCGGCAGGTCGAGCGCCGCGCACAGCTCACGGCGGCTGGGTTCGACTAAATAGCCGCCATCGGGCAAGTCGAACGTGGGCACGGATCGATTACCCCGCACAGCCTTCATGACGGCCTCGGCGGCTTGGGGGTCGTTGTCGATGTCCACGTAACGGTAGGAGACGCCTTCCGAGTCCAGAAAGCGGCGCGCGCTCTTGCTCTGATGGCACCAGGCAGTGCCGTACAAAGTCAATTTCGGGCGTCGATTTTTTCTGGCCATGACATCCACTCAGCGGAAATACGCCGCAACGCAGCGAGCGGATGGCATCCCGAGGAGGAGCCGGTTCGTACGATCGAAGGTGTGGTGGAACGCGTGTTTCCGTCCGGGGCGAACTGAATGATCATCGAAAACCTAGTCTCGCTGGCGGGGGAGACGTTCGCACGGGCGGAGTGGGTGGCGCTGTTCTTGGGCGTCGTCGGGCTCTACTGGTTCACGCTCGCCTTCAACGGTGTGCGACTGGGTCACACGCGGGGCTTCGGTTGGCGCGCCGCCGAACTTCATGGCGACGATGCCCAACTAGCCAGGATTCTTTGGGGCACCTTCGCCGGCGGCTGCCTGGTAGCCGCGATCATTGTCTGGATCCTGAAAGCGTGAGGGCCGCGAGCGCCCTCGCCGGCACGATCGCATCGATTTCGCCACAACTGATCTTCATCGCGCTGATGATGGCGGCGGTGGTGTTCTTCGGGCAGCGCTTTGGCCTGTTCGGTGATCAGATCACGCTGGGCGCGGCGTCCGCCGTCAGCTTCGGCGGCGAGGAGCGCTCCGTCGAGCTGTTCACGCTGTTGCCCAAGGACGGGATCCGCTCGATCGATGACCCCTCGTTCATCGCGGCCGGCAATGCCGAGTGGTCGCCTACGACGCCGGTGATCGGCTTTCGATCAACGGTGACGCGCGCGCCTACCCGCTCCCCGTCTTGGCCGCTCACGAGATCGTGAACGACGTCGGCGGCGGGAGCGCGGTCGCCATCACCTACTGCCCGCTCTGCCTGACCGGGATCGTGTTCGACCGCAGCGTGGCCGGATCCGTTGTCGAGTTCGGCGTCTCGGGCAAGCTCTTGATGAACGTGCTCGTCATGTACGACCGCGACACGGATTCGCTCTGGAGCCAGATCTTGCGCGAGGCGATCACGGGGCCGCACAGAGGCACCAGTCTGGTCCTGGTCGACAGCCTGCAAACCACCTGGAGCACCTGGCGCAATCTGCATCCGCAGACATTGATCCTGGACGAGCGGGGGCGCAACGACAGCTACGCCTCGTACTACCGCAACAACGACTCTGGGGTGCACGGCGGGCTTCAGCGACGACGACCGCCTCGACGGGCGCACGCTCACCTTCGATCCGCATCCCAGCGACCCCGGCGCCATGGTCGATCGGGAGACGAACAGCGTCTGGCAGCGACTGACGGGCCGGGCGCTCTCCGGACCGATGACGGGCCGGGAGCTGGCGCAGCAGCCGGCGACGACGTCGTTCTGGTTCGGCTGGCACGACTTCTTCTCCGAGACGACGGTCTACGGAATCGATAGTCCGGGAAGCGCTGGATTCGACGGCAGCTCCGAGGGCTAGCGGCGGGACCGGAGCGCGCGGGCCCAACTAGACTCGGCGCTGATGTCTCAGCAAAGCTCTCGCGCTCCTCACGCCGACCTCGCCTCCGTGCTGCGCAACCCAGAGTTCCGTCGTGTCTGGGCAGCCGGGATCCTCACGTCGATGATGCGCTGGCTCGATTTCCTCGTGCTGGGTGTCTTCACGTTCGACCTGACCGACTCGGCTGGACAAGTCGCGCTGGTATTCCTGGCGCGCATGCTGCCGCGGCTGCTCTTCGGTGTGCTGCTCGGCACCATGGCGGACCGCTTCAATCGCAAGCATCTCTGGGTCATCTCACTGGTCGGGCTGTCCGTTGTCTCACTCGCCCTGGGTTTACTCGTGGCCGACGGCGACATCGCGTACTGGCACTTGCTGATCGCCGTCTTCGTGGCCGGCACCTTCTGGGCAACGGAGTTCCCGGTGCGTCGCGCGCTGATGGCCGATCTCGTCCCGCACGAGGCGATCGGGCGGGCAGTCAGCGTCGATTGGACGACGGACAGCTTCAACCGCATGGTCGGCCCCGCGTTGGGCGGCGGGCTGCTGGTCACCATCGGTGCCGACGGAGCGTACTTGCTCATCGCGGTGGTCTTCGGACTTGCAGCCTTGGTGGCGACAACGCTGCACTACGTTCCGCTGAAGCGCGATCCCGATGCGGATTCGAATCCGTTCGCGCACTTGATCGGCGGCCTGCACTACGTGCGCGCGAGCCGGCTGCTGGTCGGCGTGCTGATGGTGACGATCCTCTTCAACCTCGTCTTCTCGCCCTACCAGAGCATGATTCCCGTGATCGGCAAGGACGTGCTGGGCGCCGACGCGCTGCGCGTGGGCCTGCTCAGTGCGACGGAGGGCCTGGGTGCGGTCTTCGGGGCGCTGTGGATCGCCAACCGCGCGCGACCGGAGGGCTACCCACGGATCTACTACTACGGCACCGGGCTGTTCCTTGTCAGCGCGCTTGCCTTCTCGCAGTCCGAGACGTACGCGCTGTCCAGCTTCCTGCTCTTCACCGCCGGCTTTGGCTTCTCCGCCTTCGCGGTGATGCAAACGACGATCCTCGTCCGCGCCACGAGCCCCGCCATGCGCGGCCGCGTATTGGGCGTGCTCTCACTGGCGATCGGCGCAGGGCCGGTGGGTGCGCTCCAGGTCGGTCCGCTGGTGGCCGGACTGGGCGAGCAAACGACACTGACCGTGCTCGTGCTGGAAGGACTCGTGGGGCTCATATTCGTGGGCGCGCTCTGGCCCATGCTGCGGCGCGCTTGGCTGGACCCGCTTTCGAACGTGGCCGGGGCGCAGCCAGAGCCCGCTGTCGACTAGTGAGCGACGAGCGGGGCCGGGACGAACCGCATCACTCGCGAACGATGTCGATCGTCTCGAACACCGCGCGGATCGAGAACCAGAACGCGGTGCGGCTGGGAAGCGCCGTGAGCTGGCTGCCCGCGAGTGGGCCATCGATAGCCCTGCCCCCCAAGTTCCAGCGGCTCGATGTCTCTCCGTCCACCCAGGCGCCGTCGTCCCAGGCGAAGGTCAGCGGCATCCCGTCGACCGCCGGCGCAAAGACCGCGCCGGCGTGGCCGTCGAGCGAGCTGAAGATCACGACGTCTTGACCCTCGAAGCTGTCGTGGACGGCCGCGTTGCCGAGTTCCTCCAGCGGATAGACGACGGCGCGCGCGCCGTCGTCTAGGGCCAGCACGATGGCTGCGGTAGGCAGGCGGTCGTCGTCCTGTACCTCTTGGTCGACGGTGAAGGGGAAGCGGCCGTCCTCCAGGATCTCGGCATAGCCGGCGAACGCATCGAGCTCGTAGCGCCGCACTAAGCCGGTCTCGGTGCTTAGCACCAACGTGTCGGGGGGGTCCGCCAGCCAGGTCTCGTAGAGCGCGATGCGCGACGGCAGGACTTGCAGACGCGCTCCCGTCAGCCGTGCCCACGACCGCCTCGCCGCCCGTCTGGAACCAGTACGACATGGTCTCACGGTCGAGCATGGCGAGGTCGCTTTGGTAGAGCGCGCTGGTGTTGCCGAACGGTCAGCAGCCGGCCATCCAGCACGCGCTCGTAGACGACTCCGCTGCGGCAGAGCGGGCAATAGGTGATGACGACGGCACGGCCGCCAGTGTGTCGTTCACGATCTCGTGGAAGTTGAGGATGCCGAGCGAGTACGCGTAGGCCTGGCCGTCGTCGGCGACGTAGCCCAGGACCGGATCGTTGGGCGCGATGTAGCGGACCTCGCCGCTCTTCCACGGAAGGGAGTACGTGCAAACAGCGCCGCGGGATGGCCTAGCGGGCCGCCTCGATGTCGCGCAGGTGGCCGCGCACATGCTCGATCGCGACGAAGCGCAACACCTCGACGAGGGATCCGCTCGCGCCGCCGTAGGACTGGATCGCCGTCGCAAGCAGGGCGGGGTCTGCCGCGGCCACGGCGTCGATGGTGGCCTGTCGGTTGGCGCTGAACTCGGCGATGAGATCCGCGATCGGGGTCTCGCGACGCTTCTCCACCTGGCGCGCGTTGTAGGCGCCCATGCCAGAGCCCGCTGCGGTCGCCGCGGCTGCGGTGTCGGCGGAGTGCGTGGACTCGGTTGGGGGCGGCTGGGCCGCGCGCTGCAGAAGGCGGGGATAGGTCCACTCGATCGAGGCGAGATGCGCCACGAGATCGCGCACGGCCCAGCCCTGTTCGTAGGCGCCCTGCTCCAGTTGCTCGGGCTGGAGCGCATGCAAGAGGGCCGGGATCGATTCCGCGTCGGCGCGCAGGTCGGCCAAGAGGTTGGCGCGCGTGTCGGTTGGCATGGGCTGCTCCGAGCTGAAGAGGGGCGTCTCCGGCGTCAGTCTAGCTGGGACTAGGCCCAGCTTTTGCCTTCGGGTGTGACGAGGACCTCGCGCGGAATGACTTCGCGCAGGCTGGTCGCGATCAGTGTGCGCTGCTGGCCGGCGCGCTGCTCCAAGACGCCATCCACTTCGACGAAGCTGGCTGTGCGCACGATCACGCCTTCCTTTTCGTCCAATTCGCGGCTGACCAGCACGTTGACCATGCCGTATTCATCCTCCAGCAGCAGGAAGATGATGCCGCGCGCGGTGAGCGGCCGCTGACGGCAGACGACCAAGCCCGCCAGGGTGACCCGCGAGTCGGCGGGCAGGGAGCGCAGATGCAGCGATGAGCTGACCGCCTCGCCCAGACCCGGACGCAGGAAGGTCATGGGGTGGGAGTCCGGCGAGAGGCCGAGCAGTTCGTAGTCGGCGGCCATGCGCTGGTAGCCCGTGAAGTCAGCCAGCGGCACCGCGTCTTGCTCGGTGGAGAGTGGCAGCTGAAGCTGACGCTGTTTACGCACGCGCAGGCTGGCGCGCTCGAGCCCCCCACCAAAGAGACCCAGCTGCCAGATCAGTTCGCGACGGTTCATGCCAAACTCGTCGAACGCGCCGATCCGGATCAGGCTCTCGGTCGCGCGCCGTGCCAGACCGGTGCGCTGCACGAAGTCGAACAGCGAGCGGAACTCGCCCGCCCGTTGGCGCTCCACCTCAATCACGGCGGCACCCGCCTCCCCCACATGCCGCACATAGCCGAGCCCAATCCGGATCGACCCGCGTTCGCCGCGCAGCTGCGGATCGTGTTCGACGCTGCAGGCCGTCTGGCTGATGTTGATGTCGGGCCGCACAACGTCGACGCCGTGGCGTTTGGCGTCGTTGGTCAGCACGTGCGGCGGATAGAAGCCCATGGGCTGGTTGTTGAACAGCCCGCAGCAGAACTCGACCGGGTAGTAATGCTTGAGCCAAGCCGTCTGGTAGGCGAGCAGACCAAAGGAGACCGAGTGGCTCTTGGGGAAGCCGAACTCGGCGAAGCCTTTCAAGTTCTCGAACATGCGCTCGGCCACGGAATCCGCGATCCCGTTGGCGCGCGATCCGCTCATGAACTTATCGCGGTACGACTCCATGATCTCCTCGGAGCGCTTGCGGCTCATCGCGCGGCGGAACGCCTCCGCCTCGCCGGCGCTGAAGTTGCCCATGATCTGGGCGACCTGCAGCACTTGCTCCTGGAAGATGACAACACCCAGCGTCTCACGCAGGACCTCGTACAAACCGGGGTGCGGCATGCGCGGCACGTAGTTGGGATCCTCGCGCTGCTTGACCCGACGCCGCACATACGGGTTCACCGCTCCTCCCACGATCGGCCCCGGCCGCACGATGGCGACCTGCACCGCCAGGTCTTCCAGGTTGCGCGGCTGCGAACGCGGCAGCATGGCGATCTGCGCCCGCGACTCGATCTGGAAGATGCCCACGGTGTCGCCCTGGCAGATGTCCTCGTAGACCTCCACGTCGGCGAAATCGATCCGGGAGAGGTCGAGAATGCGGCCATGTTCGCTGGCGATCAGCTCAATCGAATCCTCCACGGTGGAGAGCATGCCCAGCGCCAGGAAGTCGATCTTGACCATGCGGGCGTCGTCCACGCTGTCCTTGTCCCACTGACAGACGTAGCGCCCCTCCCAGGCCGCAGGCTGGCAGGGCACGCAGTCGATCAGGGGCTCTGAGGCGATCACCATGCCGCCGACATGCTCCGACGTATGACGCGGCATGCGGCTGAGCTGCGGCACCAGCTCGATCAGGTCGCGCCAGCCCGGTGCGTCGATGCGGGAGGCGAACTCGGGATAGCGCTCAAACTCGCCCCGCAGCTCAGCCGCCGAGTGATAGGGGCTGCCCAACCGTGAAAGACGGCTGAGTTCGCTCATCGGCAAGCCCAGCGCCTTGCCGACGTCGCGCACGGCGCTGCGCAGGCGGTAAGTGGGAAAGGTGCCCACCAACGCTGCGTGATCCTTGCCCCAGCGCTCGTAGACGCGCACGATCAGGCGCTCGCGGATGTCGCGCGGGAAGTCGAGATCGATGTCGGGCAGGGTATAGAGCTCATCGTTGAGGAAGCGACCGAGAAAGAGATCGTTCTGCAACGGGTCGATGTGGGAGAGGCCGATCAGGTAGCAGACGATCGAGGAGACGGAGGAGCCGCGCCCGCGTCCCACCGGCAGGTTGGCCCGCCCGCGCGCGGAATCCTCGCCCCGTACCTCCAGCGCAACCTCCTGTGCCAGTTCGAAGACCTCATGATAGATGAGGAAGAAGCCGGAGAGGTCGTGCTTGCTGATCAGGCGAAGCTCGGTCTCCAGGCGCTCGACGGCTTTGGCCTGTTCGGCCGGGGAGTATTTCTCGCGCATGGCCTCGAAGCAGATTTCGCGCAGGCGATCGTCCGTCGACTGATCGCCGTCCAGTTTGGGCGACGGCAGTTGGTAGCCAAGGTCCGCGGTGAGATCGAAGGCGCAACGCCGGGCGATGCGCACACTGTTGCGCGCCGCGTCGGGGTGGTAGGCGGCGAAGCGTTCGGCTTGCTCGTGGGGATCGCGCAGGAAGAACTCGTCGTTGGGCAAGCGCTCGCGGTGCGACTCTTCCAGCGTTTTGCGATGACGGGTGGCGCTCATCACGTCGTGCAGGCGATGACGGGATCGCTCGTGGTAGTGCACGTTGCCCGTGCCCACCACGTCGACGCCGACGGCCTGCGCCAGCCGAACCAGAGCGCGATTGCGGGGCACGTCGCCGTAGACCAGGTTGTCTTGCAACTCGACGAAGACGTTTCCGGGACCGAACCAGCCAATGAGCTGGTGCAACAGGCGGCAGGCTTCGGCTTCCTCTCCATCCCCGACGAGCGCCGGGATGCGCCCGCCGGGGCAGCCGGTCAGGACGATCACCCCAGCCGCGTGTTGGGCCAACACGCCCCAGGCGATCCAGGGATCCTTGCGCCGGGCGTCCTTCGCCTCTGCCTCGTCGAGCAGCAGACCGTGGGCGTAACTGATCAAACGACAGAGGTTGGCGTAGCCCTCGCGGTTCTCAGCCAGCAGAGTGAGGTGATTGCGGGGCGACTCCGGATCGTCCCGTTCAGCCACACTCAGTTCGACGCCGGTGATGGGACGGATGCCGCGCAACTTGCACTCCTGCGCGAACTCCATGGAGCCGTAGAACCCGTTCGTGTCGGTCAGGGCCAGTGCGCGATAGCCGAGTTGGTGGGCGGTCTCCGCGAGCTCCTCCACGTGCGAGGCGCCGTTCAGCAGCGAGTAGCAAGAGTGCAGGTGCAACTCCACGTAGGGAGCGTCATCAACGTCGGTGGGGGGCAGATCCGCGGCCAAGCTTCCCAACCCCCGCGGCGGGGTACGGGAAGCCATCGAGCGGGGCGTGTCGTGCTCGACTTGGGCAAGTTGCTCATCGCGATCGGGCCAGACCATGACTCGTCTCCTTGGGCTGCGGGGGGAGCGCTAGTAGCGCTGCTCGAACCAGGTGTCCGCGATCTCGTCGTGGAAGAGGGTCAGGGGACGACCGTCGTCGAGGTTGACGCGGTAGTAGGTGCGGGTGATGGGACTGACGCGCCACCACTCATCGACGATGCGCCAGACTTCGTCGATCGTCTCGACCTGGTGGGGCTGACTTTGTCGACGGCCATTGGGTCCACGGCCATTGGGCTGCGGGCGGTTGGGGCGATCCTGTACGAAGGTGACTGTTTGCGGGCGCGCTCGATCGTCGGTCTGCACTCGCAATCCACGCGGGCGGTTGATCGGGCGCAGTCCTTTTTTAATTCCATCCGCAGGATTCGGCTTCGTGTCATTCAGCGAGGCGAGCGATGTTCGGTTCACGTTTCGTTACTTTCCGGTGGCCTGGTTTAGGGGTCGTAGTCCATCAGGGCGTAGCGACGTTCGGGGATGCGACTCCAGGGTTCGACCTCCACGACGCGTTTCATGGGCGGCGTGCCGTAGCGGGTCTTGAGCTGGCGCATCATTTCGTCCAGCCGCGCTCGATGCCGGACCCGGCCGGGGAAGAGCGGGGTCTGCTTGCCGCTCTCCTGGGAAAGTTCCAGCAGCTCGAGTGAGAGCGCGCCGACCGGCGCCGGATATTGCGCGCGCTCGAGAATGGTGCGCAGCACCCGCCAGCAATATTCGCGATCACTGCTGGGTTCTTTCAGCGTTTGCTCGTGGCGCCAGAGCCGGCCGTCCTCCGCTGTGATCTGCATGCGCAAGGAGCGTATGAAGCGGCCCTTCACGGCCGGGTGCCGCAACACCCGACCCAGGAGCTGCTGCATGCTGTATTGCACCGCTTCCCGGCTGACGAGAGGCGGCTCCGCCTCCGTCGACTCATAAATACGCTCGCGGTACGGCCGTACCTGGATGCTCGTCGCATCGCGGCCGCAGGCGGCTTCCCAAGCCCAGCCCCCCTCACGCCCGAATTGCGCTTCGACCGACGCCCGCGGCAAGCCGGCGAACGCCCCCAAGGTGTTGAGTCCCAGGATCTGCATGCGCGTGATCAGATCGTGGCCGAGCGGGAGCAAGGTGATGGGGCGGGGCGCGAGGAACTCGGCCGCGTCGCCGGACCCAACGACTTGGGTGCCGCCAGGTCTCGTGTCGTGGGCGGCGACGTAGGCCGTGAACTTGTGTGCAGCGATGCCCAGCCGGGGCCGCAGCCCCGGCGGAGTGGCACGCCGGATCGCGTGGTCCAGCGCGTCGATCGTGGGGTAGAGACGGTCCAGCCCCTGCACATCGGCGTAGACCCAGCCGGGCTCGGCCTCCTCCACCAAGGGACTCACACTGCCCAACGCCTCGACGCAGGCCGTGGCTGCCTGTTCGTGACGTGCGGGGTGCGACTCCAGGACCGAGAGCGTGGCGCAGAGATTGACGGCTTCACGCAGGGTCATGCCCGGCTGCACCCCACGTCGGATGGCGGCGGGGGTGGTCTGCGCGACGCGCAGGCCAGACTCGTCGGCAAGCGC
>CAUYZA010000076.1:0-11226 GCA_963577225.1 Dehalococcoidia bacterium
GGAGGTGCGCGACAGAACTGTCTTCGTCAACAGTATGGGCTTAGCAGAGGACGACTACATCACGGCGCCGCCGAACTACTCGGCGCAGCCGGTGACGGTGCTCCCGGAGCATTACTACGTGCTGGGGGACAATCGCAACGCGAGTCAGGACTCGCATATCTTCGGACCGATTCATGAGGATTCGCTGGTGGGCAAGGTGATTTTCCGTTGGTTCCCTCTGGACAAGATCGGGGGCGGCTTGAGCCGGGATCTCGTCGATGCGGAAGGAGTGAAGGTGCGATGAGCGCGGCGAAGGACGACACGGTGCCTGACGGGTCATCGACAATCAGGGCAGGGGGCAGCGCGATGGAGTTGCTGCGAGAGGTGGGAGCGGTGCTGGAGGGGCACTTTCAGTACGCCTCGGGCCGCCACGGTCCGCTCTACGTGGAGAAGTTTCGCTTGCTGGAAGACCCGGTGGCGACGACGCGGCTGTGCGGCATGTTGGCCGAGCATTTCGCGGACGCTGGGGCTGAAGTGGTGGTGGGGCCGACGACGGGTGGAGTGATGCTGGCCTTCGAGACGGGCCGACAGATGGGGTTGCCGAACTATTTCGCGGAGAGTGTGGAGGACGGGGAAGGGCGCGAGTTCCGGCGCGGCTTCCAGTTCCGGCCGGGACAGCGCACGCTGGTGGTGGACGATGTGCTGACGACGGGTGGGTCGCTGCGGGACACGATCGAGGCGGTGCGGGCGGCGGGAGGCGATCCGGTAGGGGTGGGTGTGATCGTCGATCGCAGTGGCGGCCGGACCGAGTTCGGTCTGCCCTTCTTCGGTTGTATGACGTTGGACATTGAGTCCTTCGACGCGGAAGATTGCCCCCTCTGCGCGGACCCCAACGGCCCGGAGTTGACGATTACATGAGCGCCGACGCCGAACACGAAGTGACCCCGCCGTCGGATGATCGGGCCGCCACCGAGCCTGTCTCGGCGTCGCCATCTGAGCCGCCGCCGGATCTAGCGTCAGATCGTGGGGCGCCCATAGTGGAGTGGCCCGGCGCCAGCGAGGCTGACCGCCCGATCCGTGTCCGCGAGATCACTCGGTTGGGTACGCCGCGTCAATCGCCGTGGCCGGGGCGCGTGATCGCCGGCGCGGTGGGAGCCGGCTTGACCCTGGTGGGGCTGGCGTTGCGCGACACGTTGGGCGGGCGACGGCCGCCGCCGCCACCGCCGACGCTGCGTCGGCGGGCGGCTTCTTGGCTGCGTGGAGAAGATCGCTAGCTCGAGGCTACGCGGTGGTCAGTCGGTGTCCTTGGGCTCCATGGTGTAGTTGAGGCTGAGAAAGGTCTGGCCCCAGACCTGGAAACGATGCTCGGTGCGTAGGCTCCCGGCGTCGTCGATGACGTGAATCTCCTCGCCGAGCGCGGGAATCTTGACGACGGTCAGTCGCCCATCCGGCTCCAAGGCGGAGAGGTAGTGACCGGCATGGGCGTCGTTGCCTTGCTGAGCGCGCAGGAAGAGGGCGCCGTCGTCGCCGTTGGCGGGCAGCAGGGTGGCGGTGAAGTTTGCGCTGGAGAGGGGAAAGCCGACGCCGACGAAGCCCCTGCCTTCGTGGCGGTAGGTCGTGTAGACGCCCACGTAGAGAGGTTCGTTGGTGGCTACGTAGGCCCGCGTCCAGACGCGCAAGGTGGCCGGCAGGTCGCCGGGCACGGTCAGGGTCTCGATCCCGCTGACGACCCCACGCTGCGCCTCGGCTTGGGTGAAGGGCAGGTTGGCCTGCCCGATGCGCGCGGCGATGAGTTGTTTGAAAAGCCAGTAGAGCGGCTGGGCACGCCGGCTCCAGAGCGGCGTGATCGTGAGCGTGTACTGGCTGGTCTGTTCGTAGAAGTCGCGCACCGCGGGCGACACGGCGGCCGGGTCGAAGGCGGGACCCGGAATTCGTCGAGCGAGGCGACGATGCCGATGCCGCCGGGGTTGCTGGCGTAGGCCCAGCCGCGCTCGTCAGCGGTTCGCTGTGCCCAGTCGGATCCGACCCGACGGCCGGTGGTCGTGTAGGCGGCGACGAAGGGGACTTGTGACGCGTCGAGGCCGTCGCCGATGACGTCGGCCATGTCCCGGCCCGCGAACCAGAACCAGCCAACGACGCGGGAGGCAAGGGCGGTCAGCGCCGCGAGCAGCGCGAGGGATGGATCGGGCGAGATGAAGTCGGCGGGCAGGCCAACGGCGACGCCGGCGAGCAGACCGAGCATGAGTCGGTTGCGACGGAAGGAGAGCAGACCAACCGTGCCCACGATGCCGATCAGGAAGCCGAAGGGGATGGTGAAGGCGACGGGCATGAACGGCCCGGCGGCAAGGTTAATGAGACCGCCGACGGCGGCAGCGAGCCAGACCGCCATGCCCCACCTGTGCCAGAGCGGTTGGGGCTGCCCGGGATGCGGTCGCGTTCGCTCAGCGCCTCGACGGCGGCTCCGAGCACGGTGCCTGCTGCCGCGCCGACGCCCGCGTAGAGGCCGTCGCCGTGCGGGGCGCCCACGGCGGCGGCGGCGGCCGCCCCGATCAAGGCCCCAGAGATGATGGTTTTCCGCATCGAGCGCTGGTTGGTGCGGGGCGAGGCGGTCCCGGAACTTGAGTCGATGGTGTTACCCCAATGGCGGACGTGGACGGTTCGAGGACCGTTCTAGGCAGGCGAGGCTTCCGCGCGCGCTTTGAGGGCGGTGTTCATGGCCTCGAATCCGCGCTCCGTGTTCTTGCGGACCAGCCAGAGCAGGGGGACGGCCAGGACTCCGCCAAAGTGCTCGCTGTGATGGACGGTGGTGCCCCCGGTGGCGTTTGCTTCCAGACGAACGGAGTGTTCTCCGTAGAAGATGTACGGCGAGCCGAGGTGGCCGAGCCAACGCAACTCGACGCCAGGTTCGAAGTGGCGCAACGTGAGCCCTTGGGTCGTCGCTCGGCTATCAGGCGGCTCATAGCGGGCGGTCAGGCGTTCGCCGACCGTTTGCCGACCCTCGATCGAGGTGACGAAGGGGTTGCAATCCGGGTAGGCGGGGAAGTCGGCCAGGATGCGCCAGACGGTGTCAGGTGGGGTGTCGATCTCAAGCTGGGTCTGAATCTCGGGCACGGTTCCCCCTTGCGGCGGGGCGATCATCGGTCGCCGAGTGCTCGGAGTGAGCGCTCGAAGCTCTCGCCGGGCGATGGACGGGGACAGCCTAGCCACAGTCGCGCGGGACGAGGCCGGTTGTGTAGAGGATGAGCTCCGCGGTGCCGGGCGGCCCAATACACGGCGACGACGTCCTCCGCCAGCAGCAGTCGCGGCACGCCGCCTTCGATCAGGTGAACGAGCGGGCCGTAGGAGTCGACGTAGGCGGCTGTGCAGAAAGGTACGCCGAGGCGCTTAGATCAGCTTGGTCAGGTCGGCGCCGTGCGCGA
Source organism: Dehalococcoidia bacterium (assembly GCA_963577225.1). Lineage (GTDB taxonomy): Bacteria > Chloroflexota > Dehalococcoidia > Bin125 > Bin125 > JAPUIR01. The sequence goes on from CAUYZA010000076.1 coordinate 3,399, forward strand.
AGACGCCGGGCGCGATGGCCGTGGCGTCGGCGATGGCGGACATCGCCAGGACCAGTAAGCCGAAGCCGAGCCCGTTGGCGATCAGAAGCTCGCGGGCGCGGGCAGCCGGCACGACGGCACGCAGTCCGACGGCGCTTGCGCCGAACCAGGCCAGCAGGCTGAGCAGGCCGATGCCGTAGGCGAGCGGCGAGACGATCATGAATAGCTGCGCCGTGAGGGGCAGGGCGGCGAAGCCCATCACGCGGAGCAGTGCGCCGGTCTCCAGCTCATGCCCGAAGCCGCGCACCAGGACGAGCCGGGTCAGACCCAGCCACGCGCCCCAGAGGACGAACAGCACGAGCGAACCGAGGAAGAATTCGCGCAGCGCGATGGCGCCGGTGGAGAGTCCTTGGGCGTCGATCGCGAGCCAGAGCCAGCCGCCGATGGCCGCGGCCCCGATGGCGGCGGCGGCCACGAGCACGGCCGCGAGATTCTGTGAGGGATCGCCGATCAGTTCGGCGAAGACGGACTCGTCGAGCCGGATCAGGCGTCGGATCTGATCGAGCATGCGGCGAGGGTTGAGTTCTTGGTCGGTGGTCGGGCGGACGCGGGAGCGACGGCTGGGGTCGGGCGCGGCATCGGGACGGGGACGCCGCACGGGCGGCGCGGTGGCAGCTGCGGCGACGGGTGACAGCTCGCCCGTGAAGGAGCGCGGTACCGGTTCTGCGGCGTCGCGGGTTGATGCGTCAACGGGCGGCGTGTCGCTGGGGCGGCTGCGCGGGGAGACGGTCGCGCGACGCACGTCGGCGAAGGGCGAGGGTGGGACCTCGACCTCGAACGACTGCTCCTCCCCGAAGAGGGAAGGGACTGCGCGGCTCGATGCTTCAGAGCCTGCCATGTGGACCTCGGTGTTCCGAGTCCCACCACCGGCGCCACCGTATGGCCGAGCCGCCGAGCCGCACAATGACCAACGGGTCAAATAATCGGGCCGTTACCGCGAATTGGATCACGAGGGGGTGGGCGTCGATGATGAATATGAGGGGCGAGATCATGCGCGACGCACTGGCTCCGCACCCGGCCTACACCCGCGGCGGCGACACCCACGCCCCGCGCTGGCAGGCGGGCTCGCTCCCCGTGCGCGACGTGATGTCGCCGCCACCGCTGGCGATTGAGATTGACGCCGCGCTGAGCGAGGCGCATCGCACGATGCAAGAGCGCAGCTCCGAGCATCTGCTCGTGTTCGACGAAGACCCTGTCTACGGCGAGAAGCGGTTGGTGAGGGTGCTGTCGGATCGGGATCTGGTCCGGCATCTGCGTCCGTCGCCGACGCGCGACGAATCTGAATCGCTGCGCAGCCGGGTCTTTGGCGCGGCGAATTTCGCGCCGATCACGGTGGGACCGGAGTCGTCGGTCTCCGACGCGGCGGCACTGATGCTGCACCACGGCATCACGTGCTTGCCCGTCTGCACCCCGCGCGGGCGCGTGGTGGGCGTCGTGACGAGCCGTGACTTGATGCATCTGCTGATCGCCTAAGACGGGTCGAAAGTCGCATGGCGTTGGCTCGCCCGCGGCTAGGCTGTCGGCGTGGTGAACGCTCCGGATTCCTCGAACGACTCGATTGACCGCATTGCGACGGATGTCGCCGTCTGCCGTGTATGCCCGCGCCTGGTCGAGTGGCGCGAGGGGGTGGCGGCGGCGAAGCGGGCGGCGTTCCTGGATTGGGAGTATTGGGGTCGTGGGGTGCCGGGGTTCGGCGATGCGCGGGCGCGAATCGTCGTGGTGGGGCTGGCGCCGGCGGCGCATGGGGCGAACCGGACGGGCCGGATGTTCACCGGGGATCGGTCGGGGGACTGGTTGTACGGGGCGCTGCATCGGGCGGGGCTGGCATCCCAGCCGACCAGCGAGACCGTCGACGACGGGTTGCAGCTGGACGATGTGTATGTGACGGCGGCGGTGCGCTGCGCGCCGCCCGAGAACAAGCCGACCACCGAGGAGCGCGACGCCTGCGCACCGTTCTTGCGACGGGAACTGGCGCTGCTGGATCGGGCGAGGGTGTTCGTGGCATTGGGGTCGTTCGGCTATCAGGTGCTGGCGCGCGAGCTGGGCCTGAGGCCACGGCCCAAGTTCGGACATCTGGTGGAGGCGCACGTCGATGAAGGGACGGAGGCGGAGCGGGTGGTGTTGTGTTCGTTCCATCCGTCGCAGCGGAATACGTTCACTGGCAAGCTGACGGAGGAGATGTTCGACGCGGTGTTTAGGCGCGCGAAGGATTTGGCGCGGTGAAGGCTCGCTAGCGAATTGTGAGGGGGAGGCGGGCGAAGCCGCGGAAGTTGGGGGTCGTGACGCGCTCGGCCCCGGCAAGGTCGATTTGCCATCGATCGCTGACGGCGAGCAGTTCCTCGAAGGCGACCTGGGCCATGGTGCGGGCGAGCGGCGCGCCGACGCAGAAGTGGACGCCCTGGCCGAAGCCGAGGTGACGTCGGCCGTCCCGGTCGAGCAGGAATTGGTCTGGCTCGGCGAAGCGGCGCTCGTCGCGGTTGGCGGAGCCGAGGTGCAGCAGGACCTGGGCGCCGGCCGGGATGGTCTTGCCGTGCATATCGACGTCGGTCGTGGGTGAACGGACGAAGCCCTGCGCCGGAGCGTCCCAGCGGATGCCCTCTTCGACGAAATCGCCGACGCGGGTTGGATCCCGACGCACCGTGTCCAGCAGCTCGGGATGCTGGGCCAGCGCGTACGCCAGATTGGTGAAGCAGTTGTTGGTCGATTCGAAGCCAGCGGTGAGGAAGGTCATCGTCGTGACGACGACCTGGTCCAGGTCGAGCTTCTGGCCGTCTGATTCGGCTTCAATCATGGCCGAGAGGAGATCGTCGGTTGGGTGCTCGATGCGTTCGGCGGCGAGCGCGCCGATGTAGCGGTTCAGCTCGCGCATGGCGATCTCTTGGGGCGACTCTTGGCCGGGGGGCGCCTCTTCGCGCAGGAAAAAGTCGTCCAGCTAGTGGCGCAGGCGGAGGAATTCGTCGTCGGGCAGGCCGAACATCGCGCCCAGGATGCCGGCGTTGAAAGGGGTGGAGATGTCGGCGGCGAATTCGATCGTGCCGCGCTCGGCGGCTTGGGCGGCGAGGTCGTGAGCGAGCGCTCGGACCTTGGGATCGAGCCGGGCCACAGTGCGTAGGGTGAAGGCGCGGTTGACGAGCCCGCGCGCGAACGTGTGGTGCGGCGGGTCGCTCGTACCGAGCGACTTGCCGACGCGCTCCGGCAGGTCGTTGATCAGGTTGCCGCGGCTGGCCGAGGACCAGGTGCGCCAATCGCTGAAGGCGGCGTGGCAGTCGTCATAGCGGCTTAGCACCCAGAGGTCGGCCTCGGGCGAGTAGTGAGCCGGGTCCTCGTCGCGCAGCCGCCGGTAGTAGGGATAGGGGTCGTCCTGGGCGATCACGTTGAGTTGGTAGGCGGGTAGATCAGACATCGAAGAAGACCGTCTCGTCGTCGCCCTGGAGAACGATGTCGAAGCGGTAGCTGGGCGCGCCACCGACGTCCGGCTGGCGCGTCGCGATCAGGGTGGGGCGGCGGTCGGAGGGGACATGCTGCTGGAGGACGGCGTCGTCGGCGTTGGCCGCTTCGTCGTCGAAGTAGCAGCGGGTGGTGTTGTGGATCAGCATGCCGCGGGCGAAGACCTGGAGCACGACGTGAGGAGCCTGAGTCTCGATCAAGCCAGGAACGGGTCCCGGCTTGACGGTCTCGAAGTGGTAGCGGCCCTCAGCGTCGGTGGGGCAGCGGCCGTGGCCGCTGAAGGCGGCGTCGAGCGGGAGGTCGTCGCGGTCGTCGGCGGGGTGGTTATAGCGGCCGTGGCCGTTGGCCTGCCAGATCTCGAGCAGGGCGTCGGGCACGGGGTCGCCCGCGCCGTCGAGCACGCGCCCCTCGATACGGATGCGTCCGGGCTGCCCCGCGTCGACAAGGATCTCCTCCCCCCCACGCGTGATGCCGAGATGGAAGAACGGTCCGGCGGTCTGGTTGGGGGTGGGCTGACTGCTCTTCATTATCGCCATCAGGGCGTCTCCGGCGTCGCCTGGTTGCCGCGCAGGACGATGTCCCAGCGGTAGCCGAGCGCCCATTCGGACTCGGAGAGATCGGGGTCGTAGGACGCGATCAGGCGGGAGCGGGCGTCCTCGGGGACCGCGTTGAGGATGGCGTCGCTGGCCTGCAAGAGGTCGCCTGGGAAGTACATCTGCGTGATCAGGCGCGAGGGCAGGGCGGGGCCGAAGAGGGAAAAGTGGAGATGGGGAGGCCGCCAGGAGTTGACGTCGTTGGCCCAGGGGTAGGCGCCGGGGTGGAGGGTGAGGAAGCGATACCCGCCGTCGGCGTCGGTCAGGCAGCGCCCGACGCCGATGAAATTGGGGTCGAGCGGCGCGCGATGCTGATCGACCTGGTGGTGGTATCGGCCCGCCGCGTTGGCCTGCCACATTTCGATCAGCGTGCCGGGCAGGGGCAGGCCCGACTCGTCGACGACGCGCCCGCTGACGATGATGCGCTCACCGATCGGTTCGCCTTCGGTGCCGGCGTTACGGGTGAGGTCGGCGTCGATCGGGTCGAGCTCGCTGGGGAAGGGGCCGGGCCCGGTGATCTCCGAGAGCGTGAGTGGAATGGCGATCAGATCGTGCCTGGGAGCACGCAGCGCGGTGGAGCGGTAGGCAGGGTCGTCGGGGCGGGGTTCGCTCGACCAGTCGCGTGGGGGATAAGTGGGTTGTTCGTCAGGCATCTTGTTGATCAGGGTCGCTGTGGTCGGGGGCGCGAGGATAGCCGGGGCGGTGACTTGCGCGCATGGAAACTTTCACTTTTGCCGACGTCGCGATTGCGGTACCGGACCGGGTGACGGATCCGCATCGAAAGGTGTGGGCCAAGCGGGCCGGGCCGGGTTCGTGGTGGACGGGTGCAGAGCGGATCGCGATCGCGGATGAGAGCCGGCGCGCACTGGACTGTGGCTTCTGCGCGGAACGTCGGGAGGCGCTCTCGGCGGAGGCGGTGGAGGGCGAACACGACAGCGGCGGCGTGCTGCCGGCGGTTGCGCTGGAGGCCGTGCACAAGATCGTGACCGACTCGGCCCGTCTGTCGTTGGCCTTGTACGAGGGATTGGTCGCGGATGGCCTAAGCGACGCACACTACTCCGAGCTGGTTGGGGTGCTGGTGGCGGTGTTCTCGATCGACGAGTTCCACCGCGGCATTGGCGCCGCGCTGGAGCCGTTGCCGGAAGCCGAGCCGGGCGATCCCGAGCGTCGACGGCCGAGCGGCGCGACGATGGAGGGGGCCTGGCTCGCGACGGTGCCGGCCGACGCACTGGACCCGGAGGACGCGGATATCTATGGAGGCGGTCGCCACGCGCCCAACGTCGTGCGGGCGCTGAGCCTGGTGCCGGAGAACGTGCGCACGCTCGGCGATCTGCACGGCGCGCACTATCTGTCGTATGACGAGATGCGGATCATGGAGAAGATCCGTGAGCTGAGCCGCTCCCAAATGGAGCTGGTCGCGGCAGGTACATCGGCCGTGAACGAGTGCTTCTATTGAACGACGGCCCACGGCCTGATGCTCCGTGCGAGCGTCGAAGCGAACAGTGAGACGGTGGACCTCAACGCGATCGTCGACGGGTCGGTTTCGAGCGGCATCGAGCATGGCGCGGAACTGACCGCGTTCGCGGAGGTGCTGGTGACGCACTCCGACGAGCTGCCGGCCGCGCGACAGGCGATCGTCGATCTCATGGGTGAGGGAGCGCTGGTGGATGCTGCGGGGACCGTCGCCAACTTCCAGCGCATGGTGCGGATCGCGGATGGGATCGGGATCCCGATCGATGAGCGGATGGCGGAGGCGAGCGGCGATCTTCGCTCGCAGTTGGGGCTCGAGCGATACGGCTCGGCCACCAACACCGTGAGAGCGGCGGGCGCTTAGCGGCCCCCAGCCTAGATCGCGGTCACTCAGCCCGAGTCCGCTCCGAGCAGGGCCTTGAACTGGCGCAGGTGGGCGCTGTCATGCAGCGCTTGGAAGATGAACCAGGTGCAGCAGTTGAAGTCGCCGAAATACATATGGGGGAAGGTGTCGCGCAGGTTGGGTTTGGGTGGCAGGTTGTGGGGGATCGCGGCGAAGTCGACGGAGTGCAAGGCGAAGGCGTGGCGCAGGCCGTCGAAACTGCCGGAGAGTTCGGGCGCCATTTCATGCGCGGTCACGTCCCCCTCCCACTCGTAGCTGCCGTTGCGCACGGGCTGCCCGGCCGCCAGGTCGTGGATGATGTCGGCGACGCCGATCGATGAGAGATGCAGGTGGCGCAGGGTCTCGCAGATCGACCACCCGCCGCCGCTGGAGTCGCTAGCGGACGCTGGGGGACGCCGCTCGGCGAGTTCGTCGTCGACGGCGCTGAGCGTGTTGAGCACGTCGACGCGCGCGCGGACGACGTCGGGCCAGAGTTCGAGCCAGTCGAGGTCCTGACCCTGACGGATCAGCTCGCTGCGAAGGCGGTCGGCGAGGTCTTGGGGGATGGGCATCGTCGCACCATCATTCGCGCAGGCGGGCGCTGAAGGTGACGCCCTTGGTGTCGAACTCGGCGGCGTCGGACTCGTGGCCGGAGCCGGAGAAGACATCGACCTTCTCGCCCCAGACGACGTCGACGAAGCCGGCCTGGTCGGGTACCCATTCCCACTCTGCGTCCAGCAGAGCACCGGCCACTCAACCGAACCAGAGTTCGATGTCGTCTTTGGCGTCCTGCGGCACGGGCCGCCCGACGACGATGTCGGCGATCTGGATGCGGCCGCCGGGCTTTACGACGCGGGCGATCTCGCGCAGCGTGACGAGCTTGTCGGGCGTGAGGTTGATTACGCCGTTGCTGATCAAGAGGTCGGCGGTGTTGTCGTCGAGGGGGAGCTCTTCGGCGTAGCCGTGCCGCGTCTCGACGTTGGTCAGGCCGAGCTCGGCCGCGCCCTGCGCCGTCTTCTCGATCATCTCGGGGATCATATCGATCGCGATGACGGTGGAATCTGGTCCGGCCGCCTTGGCGGCGAGCAAGATGTCGAAGCTGGCACCGCAGCCGACGTCGACGATGGTCGAGCCGGGTTTGGGCGCGCCCATGCCGAGCGGATTACCCATGCCGGCGAAGGACTTGACGGTGCCTTCGGGCAGCCAGTCGACGTCTGTGGTGTCGTAGCCGAGCATCGCGGCGAGCGGACGGCCGACGTGGAAGTGGACGCCTTCCTCGGGGTTGAGCGCAACCTCGCAGTACTTCTTCTCGATCTCCTCGCGCAGGGTCTCGCGGTCGAGTTTGGCTGGGCTGACGGGAGTGGTCATGGCGGGTCCTTCGGCTCGGGCCACCGCGCGGCGCGGAACGATCCCCGCTAGGGGGTTAGGACCGCACGGTAGCGGACCTGGTTCTGGCGCAGCCGGTCGTGGACATTATTGACTTCGTCGAGCGGGAATACTTCGGTGATGGGACGGATGTTGTGCTCGACGGCGAGATCGAGAAGCTCGCTGAGGTCGGCGCGGGAGCCGAAGAAGCTGGCCACGATGCGCATCTGCAGCCCCATCATGAGTGGGGTCGGGATCGGCAGCAGGTCGCCGACGGACGTCGTGACGAGGACGAGGGTGCTCTGGGGGCGCATGCCCATCATTACGCCGAGCAGCGGCTCGGGCGCGTCGGCGGTGTTGAGCACGACGTGCGCGCCGCCGAGGGCTTGCAAGGTGGCGGCGGCGGCGGCGGCGTTGGTCACCTCGATCGCACCCAGCTCGCGGGCGGTGGCGGCCTTGTCCTCGCTGCCGGTGACGGCGATCACGTCGGCGCCCATCGCTTTGGCAATCGGGATGGCTAGGTGGCCCAACC
>CAUYZA010000077.1:0-11178 GCA_963577225.1 Dehalococcoidia bacterium
TGGATGCAAACGGGACAGCCAAGCAAACAAGCTCGACGCTGGGCGCGCCCTCAAGCGAGTAAGATCGAGTGGTGGATAGGGCCGAGCGAACAGATGTCCCGAGTCGTGCCCAATGAGCCAACCGAACCCAACCCGCCCCGACGCTTGAGCCGGCGGCGGGCACTCGGCGGTGGACTGGCGCTGGCCGCAGGAGCGGCGTTGGTCGCCTGCGGCGACGACGGCGGCGCGATTCCCACCGGCTTTGCCAGCGAACCCGAACCGGAGGCCACACAGACCGAGCGCGAAGACGCCACGAGCGGGCAGATCGGACCGGCGGCAGGCGCGGAGGAGTCCGGCATCACGATCGATCCGCTGAGCTACATCAGCCCGCGGGTCGTGCGACAGGGGGAGTCGTTCGTCGTCGCCGTGGACGCTCCGGGGGCTGGCTTCGCCTCGGTCGCCTTCAACGACCAGTTCATTTCGCTGCTGCGCGAGGGGTCGCGCTTCTTCACGATCCTTGGACTCGACGCACTGACGCCGCCAGGACCAATGCCGTTGGTGGTCTCGGTGGCCGATGCGCGCGGCGTGCCGATCATGCGTCGGGAGACGCTGATCGAGGTGACGGATGCGAACTGGCTGATCGAGGTGGTGGAATTGGACGAGAGCAACTCGGACCTGCTCAACCCGATCATCATCGCGGAAGACAACGCAGTCCGCGGCCCAGTGCAGACCATTGAGACGCCGGAGCGCCACTGGGACGGCATCTTCGACCTGCCGTCGACAGGTGTGATCACCTCCAGCTATGGGTTCCTGCGCTCGTATAACTCACGCGAGCCGGAGGAATACCACAGCGGGCTCGACTTCGGCGCCGACTCGGGGTCGCCGGTGCTGGCACCGAACGCCGGCGTCGTCGCCTGGGTGGGCCAGACCCGGCGTCGTGGCAACGGGGTGCTGATCGACCACGGCGGGGGAGTCTTCAGCGGCTACTACCACATGTCGGAGGTCTTCTCGACGCCGGGCCAGGTTGTCAACACGGGTGAGTTCCTGGGCCGCATCGGGGCGACAGGACTGGCAACGGGACCCCACCTGCATTGGGAGATGGTCGTGCATGGGGTGACGGTGGATCCGGTGCAGTGGATCCGGCTGCTCGATTTCCCGGACCCGCTGGCCGCCTTCGACATCAGCGAGTCGATCCAGGGGCCGAACCAGGTCGAGACCTAGTCAACGGCTGCTCCGTTCGCTGGACGGGCCTACAGCGCGCCTGCGCGCAGGGCCTCTTGCACCAGCGCCGTGGCGACGATGGTGGCCGTCTCGGCCCGCAGCGGACGCGGCCCCAGTGAGACCGGCAGCCAACCGTTGTCGAGCGCGGCCGTCGCTTCGGTCTCGGTGAAGCCACCCTCCGGACCAACGAGCAGCTCAACGATCTCGGGACGGGGACGATCGGCGAAGGCGTCGGAAACGCGGCGGTCGGGTTCGCGCGCCGAGGCGAAGAGGCGCTGGTAACCGTCCGGGGGACGGTCGGCGGGAACGGGCGCGGTGACCAGATCGATCAAGTCAATCGGCGCTTCGACGATGGGGCGGCGCTCCCGTCGGCACTGTTCGGACGCTTCCGTCACGAGCCGCTTCCAACGGAACGTCCGTTCGCGGCCGTGCGACTGCGCCAGCGAACGCGTGGCCCGCACCGGGCGGATGCCGTGCACCCCCAACTCGGTCGTCTTCTCCACGAGCAAGTCGAAGCGTGGAGCACGCACGACGGAGGGGCAGATCCAGACGAAGGGCGGCTCCGGTTCCCGGATCGGGCGCAGGTTGGCAATCCGTGCTTCGACGCTATCGGGGCCAAGGCGGGTCAGTTCCGCTTCGATCAGCGAGTCGCCCGCCTCGTGCACGATCTCCACGCGGTCGCCGCGGCGCAGACGCAGCACGCGGCCCAGGCGATGCACGCTGGCGCCGCGGATCGTGAACATATCGCCGGAGCGGGCGTCGCTCAGCGCCTGCGCATCCTCTAGGTCCGGCTCATCCAGGAAGAGGCGGGGGGCGCGTGGCTGTGATGGATCGCCATTCACCATCCGCTGCGATCTCCTCGAAGTTCAGGCTGGCGGTTTGAAGGTCCGTGGTGGCCAGCGCGTGTTGCACGCGCTCGACCTGTGAATCGATGATGCCGCTGAGGATGCAGATTCCTCCCGGGCGCGTGGCGGCGGCCAAGGCCGGCATCAGCGCGCTAAGGATGCCCGCGGTGATGTTGGCCACGACCAGATCGTACGCCTTTCCGGACGGGGGCTGCGCAAGCTCGACCACGGAGGAGCGCCGCGCGAGCCCGTTGCGCGCAAGATTACGTCGCGTCACCTCAACCGCGAGCGGGTCAATATCAACCGCGTCGATCTGCTCGGCGCCGAGCGCTCCGGCGGCGCTGGCGAGGATGCCGGAGCCGCAGCCCACGTCGAGTACGGACATACCCGGCCGCAGCCGTCGTTCCAGCGCCTTGAGTGCAAGTTGGGTGCTCTCATGCTGGCCCGTTCCGAAGGCAAGGCCCGACTCGAGATGCACCACGACGTCACCGGGACGGGCGTCGTAGCGGAGCGAAGTGGGCCGCACGACCAGCCGTCCGAAGTGGAGGATGCGCACGAACGCTTGCCAGGCCCACTCCCAGTCCTCGCGCCGCAGTTCCTGTAGCTCAAGGCTGGGCACCTCACCGTCCCAGACGGCCTCCTGCAAAGCGCGCTCAAGCCCGTCGCGCAGCTCGGCCCAGGCCGGCTGCGGCACGTAGCCGCTGACGCGGGCGTCGCCCTCCGGGTCGACGCTGGCCTGGCCAAACTCCTCGCCCTGCTCGAAGGGCAGCGCCGTGCTCAGACCCGAGACGATAAAGCGTTCGAGGACCGCTGCGGCCTGCTCCGCCAGCGCCGGGCGCGTCACGAGCGCGATCTCCAGCCAGAGGTCTGCCTCAGGATCGGGGATCTGGGACTCAGCGGAACTGGGATCAGGGACGGGGCCGGCCATGCGTCTGAGCTCAGGAAGCCGTGAAGGCGCCCTTGATGCGGGCGAACAGCCCGTCTTCGTCGTCGTCACCCGCGCTGCCGAGCGTTTCCGCGAGCTGCTCCATCAGGCCTCGCTGTTGGGCGGTCAGCTTGCGCGGGACGCGCACCGAGACGTCGATGATGAGGTCGCCGCGCCCGCGACCGCGGAGATGGGGCACCCCAGCCTTGCGCACCTTGAAGAGCGCGCCGTGCTGAGTCCCGGCAGGGATCTCCAGATCGACGTGCTGTCCGTCGATGGTGGGCACGTCCACGTCGGCGCCGAGGGTGGCCTGGGCCAGGTTGAGTGGCAACGCGAGGTGCAGATCGTCACCGTCGCGTGTGAAGTACCGGTGCTCCTTGACCCGCAGTTCGACGTAGAGATTGCCCGACGGTCCACCGTAGAGACCCGCGTCGCCTTCACCGGAGAGGCGCATGTGGGAGCTGTTGTCGACGCCGGACGGGATCTTGACCTTGAGCCGGCGGTTGCGCTGCTCGCGGCCCACACCACCACAGTTGCGGCAGGGATCGGTGACAATCTCGCCCTCGCCTTCGCAGCGGTCGCAGACTGAGACGTTGACGAACTGACCAAAGACGCTGCGCTGCGCACGGCGGACCTCGCCGCTGCCTTCGCATTGGGAGCAAACTTGCCGCTCCGTGCCCGGCTCCGCGCCCGATCCGGCGCAGACCGAGCAATTCTCCATGCGACTGACACGGATCTCTTCCTCCGCGCCGAAGACGGCCGCTTCGAAGTCGAGGTCGAGCGCGACGCGCAGGTCGCCGCCACGCGTGGGGCCGCGACGGCGCTGGCCGCCGCCGAAGAAGGCGTCGAAGATGTCGCCGAAGCCACCGAAGTCGAATCCCTCGAAGCCCTGCGAGGGGCCGAAGTCGGCTTGCATGCCGAACTGGTCGTACTTCGCGCGCTTCTGCGGGTCGGAGAGGATTTCGTAGGCCTCGCCGATCTCCTTGAACTTCTCGCCGGCGTTCGGCTCCTTGTTGCGATCGGGGTGGAACTCCATCGCCAGCTTGCGAAAGGCCTGCTTGATCTCCTCCGGCGAAGCGCTGCGCGCGACGCTGAGAACCTCGTAGTAATCGCGTTTCTGGGCTGCGGGCATTACTTGTGACCTCTGACGAGGGGGATTCCTCTGGCGAACGGACTCAAACGGAAGGCGCGAGGTGCCCTACTGAGGAACCCCCCGCGCAGGACACAGTTCTCGCAATCTTAGCGCAGGCCTGGGGGTGGCCCCAGTTTCACGCGGCGGCTTCGCGCGCTCGCTCGAGGGACGGCGAGGCCGGCTTGACTAGACCTCGCGGAACTCACCTTCGACGGTTTCACCCTCGTCTTCGGGTTCGCCGGCGGCTTCGCCGTCGGGGGCGGCGCCATCGGGTCCACCCATGCCGTCAGGGCCGGGAGGAGCGCCTTCGGTTCCGCCATAGATCTTCTCACCCACCTTCATCAACGAGAGGTTGAGGTCGTTCATCTTGGCGTCGAGCTCCTCGGCGTCCTTGTCATCCTTGGCCAGCTCGGCGCGCAGCGCCTCGATCTTGCCTTGCAGCTCCACCTTCATCTCGTCATCGAGCTTGTCCTCTTGCTCCTTGAGCATCTTCTCGGCGCCGTAGGCCGCACTCTCGGCGCGGTTCACCAGTTCGATCGTGTCGCGCCGCTTGGCGTCCTCCTCGGCATGGACTTCGGCGTCCTGACGCATCGCGTCCACCTCGTCCTCGGTGAGGCCGGACGCGGCCTGGATCGTGATGTGCTGCTTCTTGCCGGTGGCCTTATCGGCGGCGCTGACGTTGAGGATGCCGTTGGCGTCGATGTCGAACGTGACTTCGACCTGGGGCATGCCGCGCGGGGCAGGCAGAATCCCATCCAGGATGAAGCGGCCCAGCGACTTGTTGTCGCCAGCCAACTCGCGTTCACCCTGCAACACGTGGATCTCGACTTGGGTCTGGTTATCGGACGCGGTGGAGAAGGTCTGCGATTTGCTGGTGGGGATCGTCGTGTTGCGGTTGATGAGGGAAGTGCGGACGCCACCCAATGTCTCGATCCCGAGCGTGAGCGGGGTCACGTCAAGCAGGAGCACGTCCTTGACGTCGCCCTGCAGCACCCCCGCCTGAATCGCCGCGCCGACCGCGACCACCTCATCCGGGTTGACGGAGCGATTGGGCTCCTTGCCGAAGAACTCCTGCACTTTGGCCTGCACGAACGGCATCCGCGTCTGGCCGCCGACCAGCACGATCTCGTCGATCTGCTCGCGGGTCAGGCCGGCGTCGTCAAGGGCGGCGCGGCAGGGCTCCAGCGAGCCGCTGACGAGATCTTCGGTGATCTGCTCCAGTTTGGCCCGGCTCATGGTGAGGTTGAAGTGTTTGGGTCCGCTGGCGTCGGCGGTGATGTAGGGCAGGTTGATCTCCGTGGACTGGGCGGAGGAAAGCTCGATCTTGGCGTTCTCGGCCGCCTCCTTGAGACGCTGCAGGGCGTTGCGATCCTCCTTGAGGTCGATGCCCTGCTCGCTCTTGAACTCATCCACGAGGAATTCGATCACGCGCTGGTCGAAGTCGTCTCCGCCCAAGGCGGTGTTGCCGTTGGTCGACTTGACCTGGAACGTACCGTCGCCGATCTCGAGGATCGAGATGTCGAAGGTGCCGCCGCCGAGGTCGTAGACGGCGATGAACTCCTCTTCCTTCTTATCGAGGCCGTACGCGAGCGAGGCCGCCGTGGGCTCGTTGACGATGCGCAGCACGTTGAGCCCTGCGATTTTGCCGGCGTCCTTCGTGGCGTTGCGCTGGCTGTCATCGAAATAGGCCGGCACGGTCAGGACGGCATCGGTCACGGGCTCGCCAAGGTAGGCTTCGGCGTCGGCCTTGAGCTTCTGCAACACGACAGCGGAGATTTCGGCCGGGCTGTAGTCCTTGTCGCCCATCTTGACCCAGGCGTCGTGGTTGGGCGCTTCCACGATCTCGTAGGGCAGCGTGTCGCGCACGCGCTCGATCTCGGCGTCGCCGTAGCGGCGGCCCATCAGCCGCTTGACGCTATAGATCGTGTTCTCTGGGTTGGTGATCGCCTGGCGCTTGGCGATGGTGCCGACGACGCGCTCTCCGTCCTTGGTCAGTGCGACCACAGAGGGTGTCGTGCGGTTGCCTTCGGCGTTGGGGATGACGGTGGGCTCGCCGCCCTCCATCACCGCGACAACGGAGTTGGTTGTGCCGAGATCGATGCCGATCACGCGGGCCATATGAGTCTCCCTGCCTGAGCGCCCACGCGGGGCGCCTGCTTAACTTGATTCACTCGCATCCGCAGAGATCGGATCTGGCGGGGACGCGTCGGTGGTGTCTTGATCGCCGCTGGGCGCGGTGTTGGCCGCCTTCGCCTTGGCCGCATCAGTCGCGGGCGAGGAGTCTGCGCCGTCGCCGCTGCCGACAATCACGCGGGCCGGGCGCAGAACCTTCTCGCCCAACAGATAGCCCTTCTGCAGCTGGGCGATCACCTGGCCCGCCGGACCCGGCGCCTGGCCCAGCGCTTCGTGGAAGTTGGGATCGAAGCGCTGCTGCTCCGCGGCGATCGGTGAGAGGTCCTTCGCCTCCAGGAAGGCGTAGAACTTCTTTTCGATCAGGCGCACGCCCTGGATCCAAGCGTGGACGTCTGTCTCGTGGTCGGCGGCGAGGGCTCGCTCGAAGTCGTCGACGACGCCCAGCAGGTCGAGCAGGATGCCGGCCTTGGCGAGTCGCACGCGGTCGGCTAGGTCCTGGATAGAGTGCTTCTTGTAGTTCTCCATGTCAGCCTGGGAGCGCTGCCACCCGACGAGGCGTTTGTCGGCCTCGTCTTTGAGCGTCTCGAGCTCGGCCTTGAGTTCGGCGATCTCGGCCGCCATCGAGGCGGCGCTGATCGCCGTGGGCTCGCCGAGCGCCCGTTCGTTTTCGGCGGCTGGCTCATCCGTGGCCTCAGGGCCCTGTTCAGTCACTAGCTTCCTCGTTGCTGGTTTCGCATCCGGCGAGATCGGGGATCGTTAGTAGCCGTAGACGCGTTCCATCATTTCCTGCAGCAGGTCGGTCATGTAGCCCACGCTGGCCACGCTACGTTCGTACGGCATGCGGGTGGGTCCCAGCACGCCCATGAACCCTGTCATTTGAGGGTCGGCGCCGTAGGGGGCGAACACCACCGTGCAATTGCGTAGCTCATCGGCTTCGTTCTCCTCGCCGATCACGATGCGCACGCCCGACTCGCTGCCGCTGCCGGCAGCCGGGATGATCCGCTCCATTGCGTGCCGGTCGACCAGGGACATCACCTCCAGCGCTCCACTCTGGTCGGCCTGAAACTCGGGTTGGGCGAGAACAGCGCCAAAGCCCTCGATCCGCGGGTCGCTTTCCCGCCCGGCCTGTTCGTCCAAGACTCGCGTCAGCGTTTCCAGTACGACGGCCTCGACCGGGTCGCTGGGCGTCGCTTCGGCCCGCAGATCGGAGCTGTCGAGCCCCGCGACGTATTCGTTCATGCGGTTCGCGAGCCCGGGCAGATCCGAGGCGTCGGCGCCCTCAGGCAGTGGTACGAGCTGCTTCAGCACGCGAGCTTCCTGCAGCACGACGATCAGGAGCGCCATCAGCTCCTGGAGCTCAATCAGTTGTAGTTGGCGCACGCGCAGTTGGCGCGCACGCGGCGGCGTGACGATGGCCAGCAGGCCCAAGGAGCGGGCGAGAAGCACGGCCGCCAGGTCAAGCCACTCGTCCAGCTCGGGAGCTGTCTGGAAGAACTGGTGTCGGATGGTGGCCTTCACTTCGTCGCTGAGGCCTACCTGGCCCATCAGCGACTCGACGAAAAAGCGGTAGCCCTCGTCGGAGGGGACACGGCCCGCAGAGGTGTGCGGATGTCTGAGTAGACCGTCGCCCTCCAGCGCCTGCATTTCGTTGCGGATCGTGGCCGGCGAGGCCGGTAGTGCGTACTTGTCGTGGATCGCCTTGGATCCCACGGGCGACGCCGTCTCGATGTACTCGTGCACGACAAGCCGGAGGATCCCTGCGCGGCGTTGGGTCAGCGGCATCGCGATGCCTCCCTCGTTAGCACTCTCGGTGCGAGAGTGCTAAAACGATGGTCTGATGGTATCAGGCCGGGTTTTTGCGGGTCAACAGAGGCGATCCTGATCCCAGCCCAGGACGACCCGGATATCAGGTCCGATCGCGCCTTATGTGTCAGGTAGTTCTCTGGCACGGGCCGCGGAGATTGGCGACACTGGAGGTCTGATGACAACGAATTTTGGCCACGATCCGGCACCGGAGGCTACCGACGACCGTCGTGTCGTGGTGACAGGGCTGGGTGCAATCTCGGCCGCGGGGCCGACCGCGTCGGATCTCTGGGCCACCTTGCTGGACGGACATTCGATGCTGACCGAGCACCCGCGCGGAGCGGCCGGCCAGATCGGCGAGTACGCGGGCCCGGCCGGGGTGCCGGAGCGTTTCATCAAGCTGCTCGGCCGCAGCGAGCAGTTCGCACTCGACGCGGCCGTGCAAGCGGTTGCCGACGCTCAGATCACGTTCAACGCGGAGAATGCGTACCAGGTGGGGGCGGTGATCGGCACTGCCCACGGCCCCGGCCAGGCGGCGGGGCGCGGACGGCTCGGCTCTGGGCTGTCCGGGGTTACGATCGGGCTCAACATCGCGGGTCCGGCCTTCACGATCGCGGCGGATGGCGCGTCGGGCCTGGCTGCCATCCTGCAAGCCGCCGATCTGATCCGCTCCGGCGCGATCAGTGCAGCGATCGCCGGCGGGGCGGAGGCCCCGTTGCGCGACGAGGTAATGGACGCCTACGCCGAGGCCGGGCTGCTTGCGGAGGGCGCTGATACGGACGGACAGCGCCCCTTCGACCTCCAACGACGCGGCATGGTGCTGGGCGAGGGGGCGGCCGCCCTGCTGCTGGAGGAGCGTTCGATCGCGGTCAAGCGCGGCGCGCGGATCTACGCTGAGCTGACCGGCGGGGCGCAGACCGCCGGGCCTCCCGCCGATGGACAACCACCGAGCGATGTCGACATCGCGCGGCGCGCCATCGGCAACGCCTTCCGCGACTCGGGCAAGGCACCGGCTGAAGTCGATCTGGTCCTGACCGCGGGGATTGGCACGATCGAGGGTGACAAGCGCGAGACCGACGTCTTGGAACGCTCATTCGGCTCGCGGATCCAGGACATGTATGTGACCGCCGTCAGTCCCACTGTGGGCTACACCGCTGGCGCGGCGGGGGCGCTGTCGGCGGTGGCGGGCTGCTTCGCGATCGCCGAGGGCGTGGTGCCGCCGCACGCGACTTACACTGAGATCGACCCTGAGTGCGGGCTAGATTTGGCACGCAAGCCGCAACGCGATCATCTCTACGGCGCCGTCGTTAGCGCCTACGGCACGATGGGCCAGAATGCGTCGCTCTTAATCATGCGCCACCAGCCGGAGCCGGGTGACGAAGTTCACGTGCTGGTCTAGGAGTTTCTGCAATGGACATCGCTTGGATCGGTCACGCGACGTTCCGCTTGCGCGGACGAGATGCGGCCGTGGTGATGGATCCGGCCCCTTCCAGCACCGGCTTCCGGCTCAACCGGCCCCAAGCCGACGTGGTGACCGTGTCGAACCCGGCCGCCGAACACTCCTGGTCCGATGGCGTGGGCGGCGAGTGGAAGCACTGCCTCTCCGGCCCGGGGGAGTTCGAAATCAAGAACGTGCTGGTGACCGGCGTTGAAACGCCGGGCGGACCGGACCAGGACAACGCGGGGCGCAACATCGCGTTCGTCGTCACGATCGATGACCTGATCGTCGCGCACCTCGGCGACATGACGGCGACGCCCTCGCCTGCCGCGCTGGAAGAGCTCAATCGGGCCGACGTGGTGTTGCTGCCGATCGGCGGAAACGGCCACATGGACGCGGGCACGGCGGCGGAAGTGATGGGGTTGTTGGAGCCCCCGCTGGTGATCCCCATGCTCTACAAGGCGGGCTCGGCGAAGGCCAGGCTGGACGGCATCGAGGCGTTCCTCAAGGCGACGGGCGCGACGATGCCGGAGACCGTCGAGAATCACGTCAACCTGACGCGGCGCGACCTGACCGAGACGACCACGGTGCTGGTGCTGAACCCGCGCGGCGAGACAGACTAGCGCTCCGCAAGCTCCGCCAGGGCCTCCCGCTCGGATCTCCGCAGGCCTTGCACGACCCGCTCGTAGGAGTGGTCGATCATCGATTCGATCTCGTCGGTGGGGATGTCGGCGTCGAGATAGACCGTGTTCCAGTGGCGCTTGTTGGTGTGGTAGCCGGGCACGACGCCGGCAAACTGGTCGCGTAGCGCCAGCGCGAGGTCGGGCTCGCACTTTAGCGTGACGCGCTCCGGCAGGCTGGCCTCATTGGTCAGGGCGAAGATCTTGCCCATGACGCGGAAGACGAGCGTGTCCATGTCGAAGGGGTAGTCCTCAGTCGCGCCCGGTTGGGCGCGGCAAAGGCGGAGGAACTCGTCGAGGATCATCGCGTGGGGCAGGGATCGCGGGCTAGGCCTCAGCCGTGGCCAGACTCTCGAGGAATTCCTCGTTGGTCTTGGTGCGGGAGAGGCGATCGAGCAGCCGTTCGGTCGGTTCGGTCTGGCTTGCGCCGGAGGAGGACAGCATCGACATCATGCGGCGTAGCAGCCAGATCTTCTGGATCGCGTCGGAGCCGAGCAGGAGCTCTTCACGACGGGTGCTGCTGGCGGCGATGTCGATCGAGGGGTAGATGCGGCGCTCGGCCAGCTTGCGGTCCAGGCGGACCTCCCAGTTGCCGGTGCCCTTGAACTCCTCGAAAACGACGTCATCCAGCCGGCTGCCCGTGTCGACGAGGCAGGTCGCGATAATCGTGAGGCTGCCGCACTCTTCCGCCTTGCGGGCGGAGCCGAAGAACCGCTTCGGCGGGTAGAGCGCGATCGGGTCAATTCCCCCGGAGAGTGTGCGCCCGCTGGTCGGCATTTCTAGGTTGTAGGCACGTGTCAGGCGGGTGATCGAGTCCATCAAGATGACGACGTCTTTGCCACACTCCATCAAGCGCTTGGCGCGCTCCAGCGCCATCTCGGCGACGCGGGTGCCATCCTCGACGGGCTCGTCGAAGGTGGAAGCGAAGACCTCGCCGATCACCGTGCGACGCATGTCAGTGACCTCTTCGGGGCGCTCACCAATCAGGACCACCATGAGGTGCGCGTCCTTGTGATTGTTGG
>CAUYZA010000078.1:0-11007 GCA_963577225.1 Dehalococcoidia bacterium
GTCGATTCAACAAAATGGTGTCCGGAGGTCGATCGGTTCACGCAGCACCCGCAGCGAGAACCCTCTTCGCTCCATGGGGGCACGATCCGCTCCTCGTCGGCAGCCCGCGATCAGTCCGCGAACGCTGCGTTCACGAGCACTTGGAGCTCTCGCTGGATCGGGTACGCGCCGTAGAGCAGCTGTGTGAGGAAAACCACCACCACCTCTTCGACGGGGTCGATCCAGAACTGCGTACTCGCCGCACCCGCCCAGGCGTACTGGCCCACGGACCCTACGATCTGCGCGCGACTCAGATCGGACAGCACCGAAAACCCGAGACCAAAGCCGCTGCCCGCCTGCGTCGGCTCGCCCCTGGATTTTGCCGGTGAAATAGCGCGGCGTTGCCGTGAAGAAGAGCCGGCGCGCGGCGGGCAGCCGGGCCTCGTCGAGCGCCGTTCCGAAGTCGCGGTCCACCCGGCCCGCGAGTTGGTGCGCTTCGTCCGCGACGACGAGATCAAACGTCAGGGCGGTCCCTGCCAGTGCCTCGGCCACTTTCGCCGAGGATTGCTAGGTGGAAAAAACGACGCG
The DNA here is from genome assembly GCA_963577225.1 of Dehalococcoidia bacterium. Classification (GTDB taxonomy): domain Bacteria; phylum Chloroflexota; class Dehalococcoidia; order Bin125; family Bin125; genus JAPUIR01. The sequence goes on from CAUYZA010000078.1 coordinate 568, forward strand.
ATCGTCGGCGCCTTGGAGAAAGGTCCGGATCTGGGACGGGTCGGTCGTGACCGGCAGCCCTAGTTCGTCGACCGCTTCGACGATGCCGTCGCTGTCGCGCACCACGGTCGCATCCGAGCAGACCGCGAGGGACGTAAAGGGACGCTGCCGGTTCGTCGTCCACTCCGCCAAGCTCTGCTGTGCCAGGAACAGGGATGGCACCAGCACCAGCGTCCGCCGACTCTGGAGGCGTTCGTGGGCCCAGAGTTGGATCAGGGTTTTGCCGGTCCCACAGGCCATGATCACCCGCCCGCGTCCCCCGGTCCCCACCCCGGTTGCAATCGCGTCCAGGGCGGCGACTTGATGCGGGCGGGGGGCCTTGGGCGCGCGGGCTGGGGCGCGGAGATCAGTGACGTGGGCGGGCCACTCCACGTCGGGTGCAGCCAAGCCCCCCCGCAGCTGGCGTCCGACAGGCTTCTCCTGGCCGCGCAGGACCCGGCGCCCATTGAGGCCAATGCGGTCGGTTGTCGCCACCAGCAGGCGATAGGCAAACTCGGGCCGGTTGGATTCGCTCAGGAAACTGTCGATGTCGGTTTGGGTGACGGGGTATTCCGCGTTGTCGGCCTTCGCGTGGATGGCCCAGAGGTCCCCCATGTCCGCCTCCTCCGCCACCAGGTCGATGCCGGTGTCCGGCCCCACCGCCCCGGCCAGTCGTCCCAGAGCCAGACCTGTTTGAGCTTGGACGTGTAGACCGGGTCGTTTTGCAGCCACCACTGACAGAGGCGCTCGAACGCCGCCCCTTTCGCGTGGGGCTCGGTCGGCAGAGTGGTCAGACCTGTTCAAACGTCGCCATGACAGGCGCAGGCTAGCGAGTGCTGGGAATCCGGGGCGAGCAACGGTGGACGTAGGGAACGGGGCTGGAAAAGGGCCCGCGTTACCGGCTCAGTAGCGGCTAGGAACTTCGAACCCAAACGCGTTAGGGGGACCAGGCTGGTGCCGAGCCGGACAGATCGCCGGTCGTCAGCTGGCGCACGTCGGTGCTATCGGACCGCATGGTGTAGATCTCAAAATCGCCATCGCGGTCGGAGCGGAAGGCGATTCGGGTTCCGTCGGGGAACCACGCGGGCCTGTGGTCCGTCGCAGCGTTCACCGTCAGCTGGCGCACGTCCGTCCCATCGGGCTGCATGGTGTAGATCTCATAATTGCCAGCGCGGTTGGAGTGGAAGGCGATCCGGGTTCCGTCGGGGGACCAAGCGGGGTGTCGTAGGAGTCCCAGCGGGGATCGGCGCCGATCTCCGGGATACTGCCGAACTCACGGAACTCCAGCCAGGCCTCGTTGCTGTTGATGCCCACGCAGAACGCGCCGCGGTCGGCGGTGTCGTAGATCCCCACGATGCCCGGCACGTTGGGGTGATGGGGCCCATCGCGTCGCAACGTCTGGCCGGTGACGGAGGATCGCAGCGGTCGAGTGGACATCCAACTCGCGCCTGATTCTACCGTGATAGCCTGACGCTTCACCTATTTAGACTGGAGCTGGTTGTGCCGACGCTTTTCCCCGTTTCCACGGTAGGGAGCTGGTCCCGTCCACCCGAGCTCGTTCGAGCACTGCGCAGGCGGCAGGCTGGCGAGATTTCACAGCAAGAGTTCGACACCGTTGCCGACCAGGCCGTACTCGACGCCCTGCGCTTGCAGGAAGAGGCCGGCGTCGACGAGGTCACGGACGGCGAGCAGCGCCGCGATAACTTCTACTCCTTCGTGGTGGAGAAGATCGAAGGTATGCGGCTCATGACCGTCTCTGAGCTGCTCGATTACGTGCCGGACCGCGCCAGCTTCGAGGAGACCCTGCGCGCTCTCGATGTGCCCGCCTTCGCCATCAAGAGCCCCGTGGCCATCGGCAAGCTCCGGCGCAAGCCCACCGGTCTGGCGCTCAACGAGGTCGCCTTCCTCCAGAAGCACACGAGCAAGCCCATTAAGGTGCCGCTGCCCGGACCGTATCTGCTCACCCGTTCGGCCTGGTTCGAGCAACTCTCCAAGGATGCCTACCCCACCCAGGAGTCGTGCGCCGAGGACGTCGTTCGCATCCTGCACGACGAGATCCTCGCGCTCCGGGACATGGGCGTCGCCACGGTGCAGCTCGACGAGCCCACCTTGACTCAGGTCGTCTACGGTGACGAGAGCGAAGAGACCTTCATGTGCGCGGCGCTGGGCTCCCGGCGCGACCCCAGCGACGAGATGGATTTCGCCCTACGGCTGATGGAAGAGACCGTGGGCGACATCGAAGGTATCCGCCTCTCCATGCACGTCTGCCGCGGCAACTGGAGCAAGAAGGAGGAGGTGCTGTTGGAGGGCAACTACGGCCCGCTCCTTCCCTGGCTCATGCGCATGCCGGTCGATCAGCTGGTGCTGGAGATGGCGACGCCGCGCGCCGGGGAGGTCGATGTCTTCAAAGAATACGGCAACGACAAGGATCTGGGGTTGGGCGTCGTCAACCCGCGCACGGACGAGGTGGAAGATCCCGCCACCATCGTCGCACGCACCAAGGAGTTCCTCCGCTTCTACGACGCCAGCAAGATCACCCTCAACCCTGACTGCGGCTTCGGTACCTTTGCCGAACGATCGGTCGCCACGCCGGAGGTCGCGGGCGCCAAGCTCAAGGCGATCGTGACCGCAGCACAGCAGCTGCGCACGGACTTCGCACACACGCAGAAAGGCAGCACGCAATGACGACCGAGGAAAACGTGGTCATCAACGGACTGCACCCGGCGAAGCTGGAAGCGGTCATCGAAGGGCTTAAGGAGAAGGACAACCTCGAGGCCTTCAGCGGCCCCTGGCGCTCCCGCGTCGTCTGGCAGGACGGCTTCAAGGCCAAGGCGCACACCCGGACTCACACCGTGGAGCTGGACGAGCCGGATGCCCTCGACACGCAGGACACCGGCGCCAGCGCCCATGAGCATCTGCTCTCCGCGCTGGGCTCCTGCATCATGGTGGGCTTCGTGCTCAACGCCACCCGCCGCGGCGTGCAGATCAACAACCTGGAGATCGCCGTGGAGGGCCACTTCCAGAACATCCTCAAGTGGGCCGGTCTGGACGACGATGGCAACCCCGGCTATGGCGGCATCGACGTGAAGATCTACGCTCAGGGCGACGCTGACGAAGCCACGCTGCAGGAGATCTTCGACCTGGCCGTAGCCGGCTCCCCCGTCGCCCAGACCGTGACGCGGGCGACTCCGGTTCACGCCGAGTTGGAGATCGTGCTGTAGGCCCCGCGATGCAACTCGTCGATACCAGCTCTCTTCTCCCAGACCCGTCCGCGGCTGGAGCCGTCATCGTCGATCCACGGCGGGCGGTCCGCTACCTGCAAGGCCACATCCAGGGCGCAATCAACGTGCCCGCCGCCAAGGCCTTCGGCGCCGACGGCGCGCTGCTCGCCGATGAGGCACTGGCGGCCTGGCTGACGGGGCTGGGCGTCCCGAGCGACATTCCCCTCCTTCTCTATGACGACGCCGACGGGCGGGACGGCGCCATGCTTGCCTGGATCCTGGAGTACCTGGGCCATGTCGACGTGCGCTTCTTGCGCCAGCCTTTCAGCCGCTGGCGAGATCTCGGCGGCGAACTGTACTACCGTCCCGTCACGCCGCCGCCCGCGCGCTTCACCCCTCGCCCCATCCCGGAACTGCGTGCGCGACGCCAGGATGTGCAGCGCGCCATCGCCGAAGGCCCGGGCCCTGTCCTTTTGGACACCCGCACCCGTGAGGAATTCGTCGGCGACGTAGAGGTCGACGGGCGGGGCGGCCACCTGCCGAACGCGGTGCACGTCCCCTGGGAGGAATTCCGTCCCCAGGAAGGCGATCTCTTCCCCACGGCGCCGGACGCCGCGCGGATCCTGAAGGCGGCGGGGATTGCGCCAGGGCGACCGATTATCGCCTACTGCCAGCGCGGACCCCGAGCCGCTGTCCCCACGATGGCCCTGCGCCTCCACGGCTACGACGTGCGTCTGTACGACGGCTCCTTCAGCGACTGGATCCGCGATAGCGCCGCTCCGATCGAGCGATAGCGCCGCACGGCTTTCCCCCGGGGGCTCGAACGACGTGATCGCGTTCCTGGAACGAACGGCGGAGGACCTGAGCCTCGGCTAGGGGGTGGCGAGCGCGGCCACTCCGCTGCGATTCGATTCTGGTGCCGTGCAGGCTCGATCGGGCTGGCTCCGGGGGCCCCGCGCGCTGATTCTTGGAGGCGGTCGACTCTTCGTCTTGCCGGTTTGTGAAGCGGAGTGGGTCGTCACCATCGTCGCTGAATCGCGTGAGGGCTCGAAGCGGCGAGCGCCGAAAATCCGGGGCGAGCAACGGTGGACGTCGGGAACGGGGCTGGAAAAGGGCCCGCGTTACCGGCTCAGTAGCGGCTGGGAACTTCGAACCCAAACGCGTTAGGGGGACCAAGCGGGGCTTCCCTCCCACGCATCGTTCACCGTCAGCTGGCGCACGTCTGTCCCATCGGGCCGCATGGTGTAGATATCGGTAGCTCGATACTCGTCATCGACAACGCGACTGGTCTCGAAGGCGATTCGGGTCCCATCGGGGGACCAGGCGGGGTCCCCGTCCCACTCATCGTTCAGCGTCAGTTGGCGCACGTCCGTCCCATCGGACCGCATGAGGTAGATCCCGGAAAACTTGCCATGGCGGGCGGAGTCGAAGGCGATCTGGGTTCCATCAGGGGACCAAGCGGGACCCCTGTCCGACGCGGCGTTCAGCGTCAGTTGGCGCACGCCGGTGCTATCGGACCGCATGGTGTAGATCTCCCAATCGCCATTGCGGTCGGAGTGGAAGGCGATTCGGGTTCCATCGGGGGACCACGCGGGGCGTCTGTCCCCCGCATCGTTCGCCGTCAGTTGGCGCACGTCGGTGCCACCAGGCAGCATGATGTAGATCTCGTAATCGCCATCGCGGTCGGAGTCGAAGGCAATCCGCTCTGTGCCCTCCAGCACCCTGGCCGCGGTCGATTCTTCGACGGTCTGACCAGACTGCTCGGCCTGCGTGACCTGCTGCTTCGGCGACCGGCGGTTGCGACTCCATCCTCGTCTTCTGGCGGAGTCGCCTGAGACTCCGTCGCGGCCGCCGCCTCGAACTGGGCGGAGATCGCATCTTGCACACAGGACGGGATGGGCTGGCCGACCCCGACTGGCAGGCGGCGGTCGCCGAGTCCGAGAAGGATGGGCCGCTCGTCCACCACCCCGAGAGCCGGATCATGAATGCGCTCGACTTCTCGCCGCTGAAATGACACACGGGGCGATCGATGGCTGACCCAATCCCCAGTGTCGTCCAAGGGCTCGGACCGATCGGCCAGCGCATCTTCCTCGCGGCGCAGGCCGACGCCCAACTCCTCGAAGAGGTCAGCGCCGCCCTCACCGCCCGCGAGGCTGCCCTCTGCTCGTTCATCGAGCGTGACCTCAGCGGCAACCCAGGCTCTCTCGCCGACCTCCTCGCCTGCGTCGAATGGCCGCCAGACGACGCGACTGAGCGATCCGTCGCAGTGTGGTGGGCCCTCTGGGATTCGAACCCAGGACCGACGGATTAGAAGTCCGTTGCTCCTATGCGTTGGGCGCATGACGCACGTCTCGGAAGCCCGACGGACTCGTTCTCAGCAGCTCCATCAGCCTCCCGCTGATTCGGGCGACGGCACAGCAAGGCGGATTCCCGAAAGCGCCGGTTCTCCACCGCGCGATCTAGCTTTCGTGCCCCACAGGTACAGCACCGCAGAGGGCACCGCGTCGCTAGTCGACGCCGAGGCTCGCCTCGTTGCGAGCGCTCATTGCTGTGGTTCGCCGAGTGTCCGACGCGCGATCATCGGGTCCGCGTGGGCCTGTCCGCGAAAGCCCAGTGCCGTGAGCTTGAGGCCCCGGGCCCGGGCGACGAGTGCTGGCCAGGTTGCCGCGGGACTCGCGGCGGTGCGGCAGTGGGTGATGGAGCTGCCGTAGGTGATCCAGCGCGGGCGCGCGCCGGCGGCGCCTTCGAGATGACCCGCGTCCGGCAGCTTGAGGTGCCGGACGGTCATCGGCACCCCCCTGGGGCAAGCCACAGCTACGATGGCAATGTCGTGTACGTGGCGCTGCTACAGGAGCTCTTGGTGAGCCCTGCGGGATTCGAGACACCAACAATTCCGATGCCAGCGACGGAGGGCACTCGTACACTCGAAGGTGCCTAGCATCGATGGCGACGCGGGCCTCCCGAGCGGGAGTAGCTCAGTGGTAGAGCATCTGCTTCCCAAGCAGAGGGTCGAGGGTTCGAACCCCTTCTCCCGCTCCAACTCCCTCCGCTGGCCGCGCTGGTACGCTCGATCGAGAAGCAATCGCCCGTGCGGGCGTCGAACCGGCGTCCTCTGAGCTGCATTGCCATGTCCAGCACGCCTCTCCAGACCCTGACGCCCTCTCAACACGACCGGCGCGTCCCCACCTGGCTGCGCTTGCTCGCCGCGAGCGGGGCCGCCGTCATCCTCACAATCGCGCTGCTGGCCGGCAGCGATGTCCTGGATAGCGGACCGACCGAGGCGGATGTCTTGCGCGCCTTCGAGACCGGGCAGGCCGACGGCGCAAGCGAGACCCGGAGCGCGCTGGAAGCGGACTTCGAGGCCCGCATCAGCGTGACCACGGAAGGTGACCTGCGCGCCGCCGAGCTGGAGGGACGCCTGGCCGCATCCGCCGGTCTCTTGGAGGATTTGGGCCGGGCCCGCAACGAAGGCTACGTGGAGGGCTTCGCGCAGGCCTTGCGCGATGACGGCGTCCTGGCTCGCAGCCTCCGCGGCACGGTCGAAGACGGCAGCGCATCCGATGACGGCTGACGCGGGTCGCCGCCGGACATCTAGCCCCGCTTCATGGCAAGCGCCGTTGGGGGAGGGGGACTAATGCGAAGGAACTCGCGCGCCGAGCGTCGTGACGCGGCGCGGCGCGGGCTGGCAGCGACCCGCCGCGAGTCACGATGACGGCATCGACCCCACTCCGGCCGCTTCGACCGATGGCGCAACGTCCGCCCCACAATCCGCCGATCCGCCTAACGGCTCGGCGGCTGGGTCCAACCGCACCGCGCCCCGGCCTACGCCTACGCTGGCGTTCATCTTCAGCGTCGTGATTACGGTCGCGGTCGGCAGCGGAGTCTTCAACGCCGGCCCATCCGAGGCCGATGTGACGAGTTCGTACAACGACGGCTTCGCCGCCGGAGCGGAAGCGACGCGCGCCGATCTCGAGGCCGACTCCGTTGCGCGAGCTAGCGCCATCACGGACAAGCAAATCCGGGAGGCTGAGCTGCGCGGCATCCACGCCGGATTCGACTTGGGTGACGAGCTGCGCGAGCTCAACTTCGACGACGGGTACGACTTCGGCTAAATCGAGGGAGCCCGCGAAGCGCAGCGCCGTCTCGCGGACGCCGCGGCAGCCACGGACTCCGAAGCGACCGGCAACGAGCTGGGACGGCCAACGAGATCGGACGCGACAGCAGTCGACGCGCCTGCGCCAATCCCTTCGCAGCGCGCGGACGTAGCGAAGACAAGGGGATCCGACATCGCCACCGTTGCCAACACCCCCCGCCTGCCGCCGCTTCGCCGGACATTGCTGCCGGCCTCGCTCGGCCTGGTCGCGATCGTGCTGGCGGCATGCGGTGGCGGGTCCGACGAGCCCGACACGGAAGAGCAAGCGGCCGCGCCGGCGGGACGGCGTGGTCGCCACGGATCAAGCAGCCGTGGAGCAGGCAACCGAGGCGCAAGCGGTCGTAGATCCGGTCGCTGGACAAGTCACGGACGAGGTGGCCGAGGACGACGCCGATGCAGCAGCAGAGGAGTCACTGCCTCGGGTCCCGATTCGGCTCGATCGAAGTGAGATTTTCGACCTCCTGCGCCCAGCCGAACAACTCGATCCGGGGCTGATTCTGATCGTTGAGGAGCGCTACCGGATCGCGGAGGCGCAGCGCGCCCGCGGCGAAGAACCGGAGCCTCCACCCGAGATTCCCGTCAAATCGGCAACCGACGACTGAGTTCGCCAGATCTCACGGACTGAGCCTGGTTCGGGCGTCGATCGTCGGGAAGCGTCTCGCGCGATCCGGCGGCGGCCGCCGGTGGCGACTCATACTCTGCTGAAACCTAAGGAAAGCCCGGCGGATCCCGTTCCGCCAGCGACACTGTTCGTCTGTGGGGCTCGCTGCGGACGCTGCGCCAGGGGCCGAATCGCCCACGGAATTCGCATAACCCGGGATTGCGCGCCGGCGAGCCATCGTTCGACCGATTGTGTCGGGCGAGAGCTGCCCAGGTCGCTGGCGGAGGCTATTTTCGACCGGAACGAATTGCTTGTTGCGCAAGCGGCAGAAATCCTGTTATGAGTAACGGATTGGAACCGTAGGAGGTCACTAAGCACGATGAGCGAACCGAACTACTGGAACAGAATGCGCCGTAGTCGGCTTAGCCGACGAACGTTGCTAGGCGTGAGCGCCAAGGCCGGAGTGGGGGCCGCCGGCCTCGCGCTCGTGGGCTGTGGCGACGACGACGACGACACCGCCGCCGCCGTTACGCAGACTCAGGCTGACCAGGACCAAGCCGAGGCCCAGGCGGAGGCCCAGGCGGATGCCCAGGCGGATGCCCAGGCGGATGCCGATACGGACCTGTCTAGGCCGACGCAGGAAGATGAGGAAGCTCCGGCCGTCGCCGCCGCCAGCCCGGGCGATTGGGAGGGCGCCATCCAGGGTGGCGAGTACATCACGACCAAGATCATGACCCGCGAACCACCGTCGCTGGACCCCTTCATTGAGACCAGCTTCCTCGCGCAGTACGTCGGCACCCACGCCTACAGCCGCATGCTCAAGGCGAGCACCGGTCCCGGCGTGGTCGCGCTGGCCAACATCGAAGGCGACGCCGCCGAGTCGTTCGAGATCATCAACGACGACGCCACGGAGTTCATCTTCAACATCCGCGACATGGTCTACCACGACATCGCGCCGATCAGCGGCCGCAAGCTGGACGCGGAAGACGTAACGGCCAGCATGGATCGCTTCCTGGCGCTCTCCGCGAACGCCCCGGTCTTCGACATGGTCGATTCGTTCGAGGCGGTGGACACGTCGACCGTGAAGGCGACGCTAAACAAGACCACCGCGGCGTTCATCGAGAACATGTCCTCGCCCTCCAGCCTCTTCATCCAGTCGAAGGAAGCCCTCGCGGGCGACATCGACCCGACGAAGGAAGAGGGCATCATTGGCACAGGCCCGTGGCAGTGGGGCACCCTGACCCCGGCTACCGAGCTGATCTACACGCGCAACCCCAACTGGTACAAGAAGGTGACCGGCGTCAACGGCGAGGAAATTAGCCTGCCGTTGGTCGACCAAATCCGTTACGTCTTCCAGCCCGAGTACGGGACTGCCCTATCCCTCTTCGTTGCCGGTGACACGGATGACTTCGACCCCTTGAACCGCGACATCGGCACGCTCGCCGAGCAGCGCCCGGATTCGCACCAGGTTCCGGACGAGAACGGCTGGCTGTGGAGCGGCTGGCAGTTCAACCAGACCTCGGAGAACGGACTCTGGCAAGACCCGCGCGCTCGCATCGCCATCTCCAAGGCGATTGACCGCCCCGGTCTGCTGGAAGCCTTCGGTGAGCTCGAGACGCTGCGCGGCCAGGGCTTCGACATCCCCTCCGGCTGGAATACGCCCACCGTCCCCTGGGGCGAAGGCAATGGCGGCATGTACCTCAACCCTGAGGACGAGCTTGGCCAGGAGTGGGCCGACAACCTGGTGCAGGACGTGGCCGAAGGCACGGCCCTGCTCGAGGCCGCGGGCTACGACGGCTCGCCGGTCGACATGAACTACTTGCAGAGCACCTACGGCACCGTCTACGACCAGTGGACTGAGGCCGTGATTCCGATGCTGCAGGCGATTGGCCTGAACATCAACTCGCAGATTCGTGAGTACGCGCAGCAGTGGTCCTCCGAGGCCAGCCGCGACTTCCCGGGCCTCTACTACAACTACGTGACGCCGTTCAACACGATCGGCGAGTACATGAACTTGTGGTTCGGGCGCACGGATGACGTGCGGCACTCGGCGCAGCGCAAGATCACGACGCCGTCGATTCTCGAAAAGGTCCAGGCGCAGGAAGTGGCGCTGGACCGTGCCGACCGCACGGACATCATCCACGACATCATTCGCGAAGGCGCGGAGATCATGCACGTGGCCCCCACGGTCATCAACCGTTTCGGCACCGTGCGCTTCGCGAACCAGCGGCTGCGGAACTTCTACAACTTCGAGACCAACGGCTACGGCTTCCCGACGGAGGACTTCGTCCACCTCTGGAAGAACGCCTAGCGGCCTCGAACCGAGTTTCGAACGAAGCGCGCCCAGTTGGTCGAACCCAGCTGGGCGCGCTTTTTTCGGCAGCGTGATGTGGCGACGGGGCTCATCCGTCAGGAGCAGTCCCGTTCTGTCTAAGGGCCGGGGTCAT
>CAUYZA010000079.1:0-10886 GCA_963577225.1 Dehalococcoidia bacterium
CCTCAAGGAGTTCATCGCCCAGAACGAGTTCATCTTCCCGCCGCGACCGTCGATGCGTCTAGTGACGGACACGGTGGAGTTCGCGAGCCAGCAGATGCCGAAGTGGAACAGCATCAGCATCAGCGGCTACCACATTCGGGAGGCCGGCTCGACAGCAGCGCAGGAGCTGGCCTTCACGCTGGCGGACGGATTTGAGTACGTGCGCTGGGCGGTCGAGCGCGGGATGGACGTGGACGAGTTCGCACCCCGGCTGTCGTTCTTCTTCAACAGCCACAACGATTTCTTTGAGGAGATCGCGAAGTTCCGCGCCGCGCGCCGGATCTGGGCGAAGGAGCTGAAGGAGACCTTTGGGGCGAAGAACCCGCGCTCGTGGTGGATGCGCTTCCACACGCAGACCGCTGGTGTGTCGCTGACCGACGTACAGCCCGAGGTGAACCTGATGCGGGTGACGGTGCAAGCGCTGGCCGCCGCGCTCGGCGGGACACAGTCGCTGCACACGGACGCGATGGATGAGGCACTGGCGCTGCCGAGTGAAAAGGCGGCGCGGCTCGCGGTGCGCACGCAGCAGGTGATCATGCACGAGTCCGGCGCGACGAACACCGTCGACCCGTTGGGCGGCTCGTACTTCGTGGAGTCGTTGACGAACGAGATCGAGGCGGACGCCTACGAGTACTTCCGCAAGATCGATGCGCTGGGCGGGGTCGTGCCGGCGATCGAGGCGGGCTTCCTGCAGCGCGAGATCGCGGACGCTTCGCATCGCTTCCAACGCGAGGTGGAGAGCAAGGACCGCATCATCGTGGGGGTGAACGACTTCAAGATCGACGAGCCGATCGCGATTCCGATCCTGGAGATGGACCCGGACGGTGAGTCGCGGCACTTGGACCGGCTGCGCCGCACGCGCAGCGAGCGCAACGCCGACGAGGCGCAGCGGGCGCTGGCCAAGCTGGCCACGGTCTGCGCCGACCCTTCGGCCAACACGATGCCGCACATCCTGGACGCGGTGAACGCCTGGTGCAGCGTGGGTGAGATCATGAGCACGATGTCGTCGGAGTTCGGCGAATATCGCGAGTCGGTAGTCGTTTAGGCGCTAACCGGATTCGTCGCGTGCAGCTCGCTGCAGGTTCAGCACGTGGCGTCCCGCATCGTCGATCTGATCGCGCAGCTGCACGGCGGCCGCGGACAGGTCGAGTTGGTCCGCTTCCAAGAGGTCCAGGGTCAGCCGCAACACGCTGAGCGTGCTGTTGAGTTCGTGCGCGGTGGCGCGCAACGCGGCGGCGGGATCGTCAGAGCTCTGGTCGGGCACGCGCCACTCCTGAAACGACGGCCGACGAGAGTCGGCCATAGTAGCCGATGAAACATGTCTGATACATCAAAATTCTTAGAGGATTCGGTGGCCCAAGGCGGAGAGGGCGAGCTGCGCTGCCAGCTCCGCCGTCGCGTTCTCATGGTCCAGACTGGGATTGACCTCAACCAGATCGATCCCGAGCAGGCGGCCGGATTCGGCCACCATCTCCATCAGCAGATACGCCTCGCGGTAGGTCAGGCCGCCCGCGACGGGCGTGCCAACGCCGGGCGCCTCGGCCGGGTCGACGGCGTCCATGTCGAAGCTGAGGCAGAAGCCGTCCGTGTCGCGGGTGACCGCAGCGATCGCCGATTCGAAGGCAGTGGCGAGGCCTTGTCGATCGATCTCGGACATCGTGATGGCGAGCACGCCGGACTCCCGGATCCTCTCCTGCTCGCGCTTGTCGAGGTCGCGCAGGCCGATCAGGGCCACGTCCTGGGGACGAACGACGGGCCAGCGGCGACCGACTTGAGCAGATCCGGTGCGTCGCCCAGCAGCGCCGCCAAGGGCATGCCGTGCACGTTGCCGGAAGGGGAGCTGGCGGGAGTATTCATGTCGCCGTGCGCGTCGACCCAGATCACGCCGACCCGCCGGCCCGCATTCGTCGTTTGATCGGTGTGCTCAGACGCGTGGGCCCGGGCGACGCCCCCGATGGAGCCGGCGGCGATGGAGTGGTCGCCGCCGAGAGTGATCGGCAGAGCCTGCGCCGCCACCGACTCCCGGGTACGTGCGGCGACGCGACGACAGACGTCGGCGATGGTCTCGACGTATCGCATGGTGGCGTCGCCTTCGGGGGCGGACTCCGGAATCTGGACATCGATGTTGCCGAGGTCGACCACGTCGTAGCCGAGCGCGGCGATGCGCTGCGCCAAACCGGTTAAGCGCAGAGCGCTGGGACCCATGTCGGTGCTGCGGCGGCCAGCACCGAGGTCGATCGGGACGCCGAGGAGGTGGACGGTCGGCATGGATTCAGAGTAGCCCTCAGCCGGGGGAGTCTTCGGACAGGAGGCTCCGCGGTGGTAGCCTGCGGCTCGCAGCTCGAACAGCGAATCAGGGCAGGAGCATTCGATGACCGACACGGACTTCACGACCGTGACGTATCGCCACCTGGATGACGGGGTCGTGCGAGTGGCAATGAACCGCCCCGAGGCACGCAACGCCCAAAACATCCAGATGACCTACGACCTCAACGATGCGTTCGACCGCGCCAACCAGGACAACGACGTGAAGGTGATCATCCTCAGTGGCGAGGGCCCACACTTCTCGTCGGGCCATGACATGCGCAGCGGACCGGAGCAGCGCGAGTTGTTGCACGGGGTGGGGACGTACCAGAACTACGACCTGCCCGGCGCCGAGGGCGCGATGGCGGTGGAGGAAGAGATCTATCTGCAGATGTGCCGCCGCTGGCGCAACATCCCCAAGCCGATGGTGGCGGAGGTGCAGGGTGCCTGCATCGCCGGCGGGCTGATGCTGGCCTGGGTCTGCGATCTGATCGTGGCCTCGGACGACGCGCGCTTCCGCGACCTCGTCGTGGGCTGGGGGATTCCGGGCGTGGAGTACTTCGCGCATCCCTGGGAGCTGGGGCACCGCAAGGCACGCGAGTTTCTCTACACGGGGGATTGGATGGAGGCGGAGGAAGCGTACCGGCTGGGAATGGTGAACCACGTGGTGCCGCGTGATGATCTGACGCGCTTCACGGAGGAACTGGCGACGAAGATCGCGAGCAAGCCGCTGTTCGGCCTCAAGATGACGAAGGAAGCGATCAACCAGACGCTGGACGCGCAGGGCCAGTGGACGGCAATGCAGTCCGTCTTCACGATGCACACCCTGGCGCACACGCACTGGCGCGAAGTGGGCGGCGCAGGGCTCTACCAGGGCGAAAGCGCCGAGGCGCGGCCGGGCTCCAAGAAGTAGGCGGTCGAGTGGAACACCATCAGGTCGAGTCGAACGGGATCACGCTGCACGTCGTGGTGGCGGGGCAGGCGGAGGCCGAGCCGGTTCTGCTGATCCACGGCTTCCCGGAGACGTGGTACGAGTGGCGATATGCGATCGCAGCGCTCGAGGCGGACTATCGCCTGATCGTGCCGGACACGCGCGGCTTCGGCGCGAGCGACAAGCCAGCCGGTCCATACGATCGGGAGATGCTGGCGGCGGATCTGGTGGGAGTACTGGACCACTTCGAAATCGAGCGGGCCGCCGTCGTGGGGCATGACTGGGGCGGGATCATCGCCTTCAAGCTGGCGATCGACTGGCCACAGCGCACGACACGGCTGGCGCTGATGGACACGCTCTGCACGGTCTGGGCCCCGGGCGCGGTGCACGGCTATTGGTTCAAAGCGGAGCCCCGGCCGGAGCAGTTCTTCGCGCAGTATCACGCGCAGTTCATCGACCAGGTCTTCACGGGCGAGTCGGATCCGCCGCTGCCGGGCCGGCCCGAGTCGCCCTGGGTGGGACGCTGGTCCGTGGCGCGCTCGGCGACGCAATGGGCGGACGAGGAGACCGTCGCGACATACAAGGCCGCCTTCGCCTCTCCGGGATCTCACGCGGCGGCGATCACCTACTACCGCGACGCGTTGGCGTTCAGCCGGGTGCTGCCGGAGCACCGCTTCGACGAGTCGGAGTCGTACGAGGCGCTGTCGTCGCAGCAGGTGGCGGAGATGTGGGAAGCGGACTTGGAACCGCATCCGCTCTACGCGGAGTTCATGGACTACGGCCCCGAAGACCGGCTCAAGCGATACCCGCACCCGGCGCTGTGGATGTACGCGGACCCCGGCAGCCGGCGAGAGCCGGGGTCGATCCCAAGCGGGAATCCGTTCTTCGACCAGTTCTCGGCCTACTTCCCCGACCTGCGGGCTGAGCCGGTGCCCGGGGCGGGCCACTTCTTCCCGGAGGAAGCGCCGGAGTTCACGAACGCACGGCTGCTGGCCTTCCTGGCCGGGACCGATCGCTGACGATCGGGTATTAGCCCGTCGTCGTCTGACCCCAGCTCGTGACCCGCTCGATGCTCAAACGGATGAGGGGGCGGTCCGCGAGATTGTGCTCGTGGTACTGGGGGTACTTGGCTCGCAGCTCAGCCAGGATCTCGTCGCGGGGCGGGGTGCTGCGATCGCCCGGCGCGATGACCCTGGCTTTGCCGCGCAGCATGGCCCAGCCCAGCTTGGACCAGTCGTCGTCGTAGGCGTCGACGAGCAGGGTGGCGCGGGGATTCTGCTCGATGTTGGTGACGCGGCGCAGGCGGGTGGTGGTCTTGGGCTTTTCGTCGATGGCGATGAAGATGTCGTCGTCGATCAGGACGAAGGTGACGGCGACGACGTGAGGATCGCCGTCGGCGGAGGCGGTGGCGAGGTGGGCGACGCGGGCGGTCTCGACGAAGCGGCCGATGTCGGGGGGGATGATCATGGGGGGAGGATAGGCGGGCAGGCGAATCCGTTTTCCGGCGCTTCAGCAGAGGGGCCTGAAGACTCTAATCCGGGATCCACGCTGCCGGTCGACTTCCGGATAGGTCCGACTCGCTGCCACCAGCCCAGATGATCGGGATACCTCTTGCCAGCCGCCACAACCTGCATGTTACGTCGAATCTCGAACGGTTCCCAGCCCGCATTCGGCCGGCTAATGACCACGCGGAAGGCGTCCACACCGGCGGATATCAGCTGCGGGATCGAAACGCGCGGTCCACCGACAACGGTGAAGGCCCAAAAATTAGGGTCAGTCCCCTGGAAGCCGTCAAGAAGCAGATGAGGCTCATAGACCCATCCGTCTGCAGCCACCGGTTCATTGACTTCGCCACCGTCGGTCGTGAGCGTGACTGAAGTAGCGACATCGCGCGCCGTCACGCGCCCAGCGTTGACAATAGAAACACTCAGAGTCAGGTTCCGTTCGGACTCATCGAATTGGAACTCATGGCTGCTATCTCCGCTCCGTGATCTGCCGGGGTCCTGAAGCCGCCCCGCGGCCCAGAGACGGGCCGACCCACTCGTGAGAGCAATCTCCGTCTGGAAGTCCGGTTCCAGGATAGATTCACGGTAGGCGCTGACCGCGACTAACACGGCGATCAGAGCTGTGATAGCTCCAGAGCCCGTCAGCGCCACCTCAAGATTCTGCGAATCCCCATCGAGGACCGCCGCCGATAGAACACCCCATGCCACCAACCAGATCAGCGCGTTCAATCCCACTAAACTACGGGCGATCCGAACTGGTTCCGCGCGAAACCGTTTCTCGCCCCACTCGACCACACGCCGCGGACGGAACCTGCGCAGGCGTAAGTGAGTCAGCAACGCGCCCAATGCTCGCTTCCCCCACCGAATGATCGCGAGCCCAGCAGCATCCACCAGCGAACTTAACGTCGCGTTCAGCCGCTTCATCGTCACCTTCGATACACCCGCCGCCCGAGACTAATCGAACCTGTTGGTCAGAAGCGATCAGCGGCGGCCGTTGGCCATCGCGGCGGCCTCGGGTAACTGACGCAGGCGCAGCATGGCGAGGGTGCCGAGGAACGGCCCGATGGAGAGGATGGCGAAGGCGACGCCCCAGCCCGCCTCGCCCTCGATGATGGGCAGCAGGCGAATCGACGGAATGGTGAGGGCGAAGCCCATCGCGGTCTGGATGGCGAGGGCGGAGCCGACGTAATCGGGGTCAGCCAACTCAGACATCGCGGTCGAGAATTGGGCGGAGTCGGCCACGACGGCGAGATCCCAGATCACGGCCAGGACGACGATCAAGATCTCGGCATCGTCGGGCAGGAAACCGATGAAGAGGGCGATGGAGCCGCTGGCGATCATGGCGGCCGAGGCGGAGCGTGTTCGACCCCAGCGCTCCGATCCGAGACCGGCCACTACGCAGCCCACCGCCCCCGCCCCGAAGACGACGAAGGTCAGCACGCTACTCAGCGCAAAGGTGCCCGAGAGCACCATTTTTTCGCCAACGACTTCGAGCAGGACGACGGGGATCCAGGTCCACATGGCGTAGAGCTCCCACATGTGGCCGAGATAGCCGGCACTGGCGAGCGCGGTGGGGCGGTCGCGCAAGACTTCGAGCATGTAGCGGGGCCGGAACGGGGCCGCCTTGGCCATGAATGGCCCGGTCTCAACGAGCGCGATGACGAGGAAGCCGGAGACCAGCGTGGCGACGGCGGCACCGATGATGGCCGGCTCCCAGTCGGGGTCGAAGAGCGAGCCGAAGAGATGCGGTAGACCCGAGCCGAGCGAGAGGGCGCCGATCATCACCCCCAGCACCAAACCGCGCCCGACTCGGTACCAGCCAGCGACGATCTTCATCGCGACGGGATAGACGGCAGCCAACGACAGCCCAACCGCGAAGCGGGAGACGATGGCCGGTGTCGCCGTTTGATCGGGCAGCAGTGAGATGGCGGCTGCCGCAGCGAGGATGGCACCGACGAAATAGACGCGCTGCGGCTTGAAGATGTCGGCGACGTTGAGGAAAGCAACGGCCAGCGTGCCGGTCACGAACCCGGCCTGCACAGCGACGGCCATCCAGGTCAGGTCGGTGCCGCTGTAGCCGCGCGCGGCCTCCAGGGCGGGCCCGACGGCGGAGGTGGAGAACCAGGCGCTCATCGCCAGCAAGAGTGAGACGGCCATCAGCGTGACGGCGCGTCGACGCGCGATCAGGACGGCGGGGTCGAGTTGGTCGACGTCAGGCGCGGGGCGTCGACTGGGACGGACGGCGTCTCGGCGTCCGAAGTCATGCGTGTCACCCGCGCGGCCGAACTACCGCTGCTCCAGAATCAGGATACGGGGAGGAGCAGAGGGCGGATGAGACCGCTCGGGCGGACCTGGCGCCGCACGGCGCGGCATATACTCCGGCGGTCAGGCCATCCGCGGCTGTCGGGCTCTTGGGCGGCGCAGGCCAGACTTGGATGGGAGATCCACCATGACCGAACGTCGACGCCTGAGCGACGCAGAGATCAGCGAGCAGGTCGCAAGCCTGGACGGCTGGAACGTCGCAGGCGGCAAGCTACATCGTGAGTTCGAGTTCGAGAACTTCGTGGAGGCCTTTGGGTTCATGTCGCGGGCCGCCCTGGTGGCGGAGAAGATGGACCACCACCCGGAGTGGTTCAACGTCTACAACCGCGTGGTCGTTGATCTGGCGACGCACGACGTGGACGGGATCAGCGAGCATGACTTCGAACTGGCCGCGGCGATGAGCGCGCTCGCGAGCTAGGCGGTCGGGTCGAGCGGACGCGGATTCGCCGTCGCGATCCGGATAGCGAGCGTCGGACGAGGGGAGAGAAGCTATGCGCAAGGAGAAAGCCATGGTGACTCAGACCCCAACAGCGAAGAAGACACAGGCGCGTGCGGCGGAACGCGAGACCGCGCGCGATGCAAGACGGGCGGCCGTGGAGTCCGATCCGCGCTGGTAAGCGGTCGTCGATCGCGATCCGTCGTGGGAGGGAATCTTCGTGCTCGGCGTGGGCAGCACGGGGATCTACTGCTGGCCGGGATATCCGGCGCGGCGGCCGCGAGCCGAGGTGGTGACGTTCTTCGACGAACCCGACGTGGCGGAGGAGGCGGGCTTCCGCGCCTGCAAGCGCTGCAAGCCGAAGCAGCCACCCGAACGGTTGAGCGAGGTGGAGCGCGTGCGTCGGGTCTGCCGCTTCGTGCAGACGCAGCCCGACGAGTCGCGATCGACAGGGCAGCTGGCCCGCTTGGCGGGGCTGCATGCGCGCACGCTTCAACGGGTTTTCCAACGTCATGTTGGCTTACCGCCGAGCGAGTTCGCCGACGCCTGCCGGGGGAGCCGCTTCAAGGGGGTGGTGCGCGATGGCGCATCGGTGACGGACGCCGTCTACGAAGCCGGCTATGGCTCCAGCAGCCGCCTCTACGAGAGCGCGGGGCGGTCGCTGGGAATGACGCCGGGGGGGCCTACGCGAAGGGCGGGGCGGGCCAGCGCATTCGCTACGCGAGCGTGGAGAGTGAGTTGGGGCGGGTCCTGGTCGGCGCGACCGATCTGGGCGTCTGCGCGGTCTACATCGGCGACGACGAGGCGACCTTGGTCGGCGAGTTGGAGCGCGAGTTCTCGGGCGCGGAGTTGTCGCCAGAGCCCAAGGCGCTGCAGCCCTGGCTGCAGCTGCTCGTGCGGCATCTGGAGGGCGAGGCGCCGGCGATCGAGCTGCCGCTGGACCTGCGGGCGACGGCGTTCCAGCGTCGGGTCTGGCAAGCGCTGCAGTCGATTCCGCGCGGCGAGACCCGCACCTACTCGGCGATCGCGGCGGAGCTGGGGCAGCCGAAGGCAGCACGGGCGGTTGGCAACGCCTGCGCGCACAACCCGGTCTCGATCGCGGTGCCCTGCCATCGCGCAGTGCGCGAGGACGGCGGCCTGGGCGGCTACCGCTGGGGGCTGGATCGCAAGCGCGCCCTGCTTGAGGGCGAGCAGGGCGACGGCGTTAGGCGCTAGCCTCGGCGCGAGGAGTTCGCCATGCCCTTCGTCGACGTCCGTGACTTGAACATGTACTACGAGCTGCAAGGGGAAGGGCCGCGGCTGCTCTTCGTCAGCGGGTCCAACGGCGACCTGCGTCGCAAGCCGAACATCTTCGACAGCCCCGTGGCGTCGCAGTTTGAGATCCTGGCCTACGACCAGCGCGGGCTGGGCCAAACGACGATCCCAGACGGGCCGTACACGATGCAGGACTACGCCGAGGATGCGGACGCTCTGCTGGGGACCCTCGGCTGGGACTCGTGCCTGGTGATGGGCACGTCGTTCGGGGGGATGGTGGGGCAGGAGTTCGCCGCGCGCTTCCCGCAGCGAATCGAACGGCTGGTGCTGAACTGCACGTCGAGCGGGGGTAAGGGCAAAGGCTCGTACCCGCTGATCGACCTGGTCGATCTGGAGCCCAAGGAGCGCTTCCTAACGACGCTGGGGATCTCCGACGTACGTCGGGACGCGGCCTGGCAGGCCGAGAACGCCGAGCAGGTGGCGCAGTTCCTGGAGCAGGCCATGACGCCGGTGGCGGAGAACCCGAACCCTCGCGCGGCGCTCGGCGCGCGCTTGCAGTTGAAAGCGCGGGCTGACCTGGACGTCTACGACCGCCTGCCCGGGCTGTCGATGCCGGTGATGGCCTGCGGAGGCAAGTACGACGGCATCGCGCCGCCGGAGAACATGCAGGCGATCGCCACGCAGATTCCCAACTCGCGGATGGAGTTCTTCGAGGGCGGGCACCAGTTCTTCATTCAGGACCGCGAGGCCTGGCCGCAGATCATCCGCTTCCTCCAGGGCGAGTTGGACGCGGAGCCCGTGTCGGCGGAGCGGGCCGCGGCGCCAGCGAGTTAGCTCGAGCCGATTCGCTAGAGCCAAGCCTTGAGTTGGTCGCGGGTGATGTTGGCGCCGCTGACGACGAGCACGACGGTGCGGCCCTTGAGCCGGTTGCTTTGATTGACGGCGGCCGCCGTCGAGGCGGCGCCAGCCGGCTCTGCCAGAACGTGCGCTCGCTCCAAGAGCAGCCCAACGGCCGCGATGATCTCCTCGTCGTCGACGAGGATGAAGTCGTCCAGACTGCGTTGCAGGATCTGGAAGGGCAGTTCGAAGGGAACGCCGGTCGAGAGGCCCTCGGCGACGGTGGTGTTGGGACGCTCGATCAGCTGCGCGGCGCGCCAGGAGTCGTGCATGGCAGGGGCCTGGGCGGACTGGCTGGCCCAGATCTCGGCCTCGTGGTCCAGACCGTCGCGAACGGCCAGCCAACCGCAGACGCCCGAGCCACCACCCGCCGGGACAATGACGAGATCCGTCTCGGGTTGCTGCGACTCCAAGACTTCGAGCGCGGCCGTGCCGACGCCGGCGATCAGATCGGGCTCGTCGCTGCTGTGGATGAAGCGACGGCCCTGTTCGGCGGCGATCTCCCCGGCACGTAGGCGGGCCTCATCGAAGTCGTGGCCGCCGAGCAGCGCCGTCGCGCCGAGCCGCTCGACTGAGGCGACCTTGTCCGGGTTCGCGTTCTCGGGCATGCAGATCTGTGCATCGACGTTGAGCAGGCCAGCCGCGTAGGCGATCGACTGGGCGTGGTTGCCGGTCGAGGCGGTGACGACGCCGCTCGCTCGCTCCTCGTCGCTCATCTCGATCAGGAGGTGGATGCCGCCGCGCACTTTGAAGACCGAGATCGGCGTGGCCGTCTCAAGCTTGAGCGAAACGTGCGCGTCCAGCAGTTCGGAGAGGCCTGGGCTGTAGACGAGAGGGGTGGGTAGCGAGAGATGGGGCGCGATGTTCGTCGCCGCGCGACGGACGTCGTCCAGGGTGATGGGCGGGAACGTCTCGCCGGTTCTCGTGTCGCTCATGCGCGCCATTGTCGGGTCAGGGCGCGCGCTGCGACTATCCGCCGCGACACTCGCTAGTCGTTCCGATGCTTGGCTCGCTGCTGGTCCTGCAGCCCGCCGATCGTCTCCGCGCTGCGGGCGTAGATGTCGGGCACGGGCCAGCCGTTGATCCCGGCGTAGGTGTCGATCTGCGATCGATGGTGGATGTCATGCTCCATCATCATCAGCAGCAGCCGCCAGCCGGCAAGTTGGCCGCCGGGCGTGTCGATCATATCGACTTTGCG
>CAUYZA010000080.1:0-10864 GCA_963577225.1 Dehalococcoidia bacterium
GAAGGCCCGCGCCCTCAGTGTTCCAGGCGGACCGGGAGCGATTCCACGCCCCGCAACACGATGTGATCCTTGAAGCGCGGCCGCTCCCCAGCCAGTTTGATGCTGCTGAAGCGCGCCAGCAGCGCCTCCAAGGCCGCCGCCGCCTCCAGGCGTGCCAGCGGTGCCCCCAGGCAGTGGTGCAGCCCCCGGCCGAAGGCGATGTGAGAGGTGTCCTCGCGGCCGACGTCGAGTTGCTCCGGGTCCGCGAAGTGGTCGGGATCGCGGTTCGCCGCGCCGAGAAGCAGCAGAACTTGCTCGCCGGCGCGAATCGTATGGCCGTCGATCTCCACGTCCTCAATCGCCGTGCGGCCGTCTGTTTGCACGGGGCTGTCGAAGCGCAGCAGCTCGTCCACCGCCGTGTCGATCAGTTCGGGATGTTCGCGCAACTTCGCGATCTGTTCGGGGTGGTCGAGCAGCGCCAGCAGCCCGTTCCCGATCAGGTTCGTCGTCGTCTCGTTTCCTGCCACCAGCAGCAGGCGCAAGGTGACCAACAGCTCCGCCTCGGAAAGCGAGTCGCCCTCCTCCTCGGCCGCGATCAGCAGGCTCATCAGGTCCTCGCCCGGCGTGTCGCGCCGCACCGCGATCAGTTGCAGGAAATACGCCTGCAACTCCTTGGCCGCTTCGGCGGCGGCCCGTAACTCGTCCCGTGTGATTGTGGGTTCCAACGTGCGCGCGACGGGCGCCGACCAGGCCCGAAACTTGTCGCGATCCTCGGCCGGGATGCCGAGCATTTCCGCGATCACGATCATCGGTAGCGGGAAGGCGAGCGCGTCGATCATGTCGACTTCGCCGCCTTCGTCGATCTCGTCCAGCAGCTCGTCGACGATCTGCCGGACACGCGGACCTATCGCCTCGATCGAGCGGGGGGTGAAGGCCTTGCTGACCAGGCCGCGCAGACGAGTGTGGTCGGGCGGGTCGGAGAAGAGCATCGACGGCGGTTCGTCACCGAACGGCTGGTCCTCTTGATTGCGTCGGCGCCTGGAATCGTCGCTGCTCGTGAAGTGTTTCCAGTCGCGCAGGACCGAGTCGATGTCGTCATAGCGGGTCAGGACCCAGCCACCCAGCATGGGACTGCGGTGGACCGGATCCTTCTCCCGCAGTTCGCGGTATTTGGGGTACGGATTCGCGTGGAGGGAGCTTGAGAGCGGGTTATAGGCGACGCCGCTGCGCAGCCGTTCCCGGATCTGGAAATACTGAATCACGACGGTTCGGATCAGGCTGCGAACGACGGGCAAGATGTGCTCCGAATCGACGAGCGCGGCGGGCCGCGCCAACCGGAATTGAGATTCCGAATCGCTCAGTTCAGCGTGACAGCGGGCACCCCCGCGCGCAAGCCAGCGAAGGCGGCCGCCGTTAGACGTCGATCGAGTGCCGCACCTCACGCATGAAACGGGCCGCGTAGTCGAGCGAGGGATCGCCGTCGGTCCTCTGGGGCGGTGGTGGCATCGGGTGAGGTACGACGATCTCGAATGCGAGTTCGCCGGCCAGTGTCTCGTTCAACCCATCGGCGATTGTGTCCGCTGTGCCGTGCAGCGCGAACGCGTCCGCAGCGCTGTCGGGCAGGAAGTCGACCCGCGCGGCGGCGGCATCGAGGTCGGCCGTGTGATGGAAATCTGGCCAGACCTGCGATTTCAGTTGCTCGACGGGCGGGCCGTCCCAGGTGACACCGGGCGCGTCGAAGAGGTACGGGGCGTACTCATAGAAGCCGGCCGCCATCGCCTTGGCCAACCGCTTCGCGCGATCGGTGTCGTCCATCAGAATCGTGTGGACGACGAGGCCGAGCTTCACTTCGTCGGCCCTCCGGCCCGCTTCCTCGGCTCCCGCGCGGACCTCGGCCACAGCCGATTCGAGGTTGCTATGGTCCCGCCCCACGCGGATGAAGACGCCGTCGGCCGCGCGACCGGCGGCGCGTAGCGTCTTCGGTCCGCCTGCGGCGATCCAGACTGGCGCGGGGCCCTGGGGTTGCAGCCGCGCGGCGCGCAGACGCGCGGGCTCGCGTGCGCCCATCTCCAACGGCTCGCCGCGAAGCAGCACCCGGGCGTCGGCGACGGCTTGTTCGATCGTTCGCACGCGAGCCGGCTGCTTGCCCGCAAGGCGGACCGCCGTGTCCCCGGCGCCGTAGCCCAGCAAGGTGCGACCCGGGGCCAGCGACTCCAACGTCGCGGCCGAGGCGGCCGTCGCGGTCACGTCGCGAATGATGGGGTTGGTGACGAGCACGCCCAAGCCGATTCGCTCCGTCGACGCGGCGGCCGCGGCCAGCATCACCCAGGGATCGGGCAGGATGAGCTGAGAGTCGGGGATGAAGGCCCAATCCCAGCCCAGCCGCTCGATGCGGGCTGCGTCGGCGGCGAACCGTGGTGGGTCGCGGTAGTCCAGGCGGTTGAGACCGAACGCCGTCATCGTGTCGTCCCTGCGCTGTGGCTGGCGGCCATCCTACATTTCCGCGGCGGCGCGAGGCCACTACCCTTGCCGACCAGTGATCCTGCCCGAAACAGCAAGGGAGCCGCCAATGCCCGAAGAACTCGTCGCCGGACGCGAATTCGAGATGCAGCGCGAGGTGACGTCGGCCAATACGGCCGACAACTTCGGCAATCCGGGGGTTCCCGTCTTCGCCACGCCGGCCCTGGTCGGTCTGCTGGAGGAGACGGCGATCGGCTGCGTCGCGGCGGCGCTGGAGGATGGAGCGGGCACGGTTGGCACCCTGGTCAACGTCCAGCACCTCGCGGCGTCTCCGATCGGGCTGACGATCACGTCGCGCGCCCGGCTGACCGAAGTTGACGGGCGCCGCCTCGCCTTCGAGGTCGAGGCGAGCGACGGCCAGGATGAGATCGCGAAGGGGACGCACGAGCGCTTCATCGTCGGATCGATGGAGCGTTTCCTGGAGCGGGCCCAGGAGAAGGCGCCCTAACTTGCCCTCACTCAGAGGTCCATCTCGTGCAGGTCTGGCGCGAGGCTGAGTTCGACGCCGGTTCGGGCCTGGACTTGCTCCGCCGTCACGCCGGGCGCGACTTCACGCAGCACAAGCCCGCTCTCTTCGACCGTGATCACGGCGAGGTCGGTCACGATCAGATCGACGCAGCGCGGCGCGGTCAGCGGGTAGCTGCACTCTGGCAGGATGCGCAGGTCTCCCTCGCGCGTGGTGTGCGCCATCGCGATGATCAGGCGCTTGGCTCCGACGGCCAGATCCATCGCGCCGCCGACGCTACCGCCGCCGCGCTGCGGTACGAACCAGTTGGCCAGATCGCCCTGCTGTGACACTTGCAGGCCGCCCAGCACCGCGACGTCGACATGGCCGCCGCGGATCATGGCGAACGACGTGGCGCTGTCGAAGAAGCTTGCCCCCGGCCGGAGGTCGACGGGCTGGCCCGAGGCGTTGATCTGGTCCTGATCGAAGTCCGACTCCAGGATGCCGCCGTAGCCGAGGATGCCGTTCTCGGCCTGGAAGAGCACGCCGGCCTCGTCGTCGATGAAGTTGGCGACGAGCGTCGGCAGGCCGATGCCGAGGTTGACTGCGTCGCCGGGCGATAGCTCCCGCGCCACGCGCAGCGCGATCAACTCGCGTGTCAGCCCAATCACGGCCTCGTTCGACTCAGCCATCCCAACGCACCTCGACGGGCTCGCACTGGACGATACGGTCGATGAAGATCGCCGCCGTCTCAACCGACTCCGGGTCCAACTCGCCCGGTTCGACGAGTTCTTCGACCTCCGCGATCACGACGTCGGCCGCCGTCGCCATGATGGGGTTGAAGTTCCGCCCCGCGCGGCGATAGACGAGATTTCCTAGGGAGTCGCCTCGATAGGCCTTGATAAGCGCGAAGTCTGCGCGTAGCGGCTTCTCCAGCAGGTAGGGTTCGCCGTCGATCTCCAGCGTCTCTTTGCCGTCCGCCATCGACGTGCCCAGCCCGGTGCGAGTGAGCACGCCGCCGAGGCCCGCCCCGCCTGAGCGGATGCGCTCGGCCAATGTGCCTTGCGGGACGAGCTCCAGTTCGACCTCGCCGCGGTGATACTGCTGCTCGAAGTGGCTCTGACGCTCCCCCGACGCCCGGATCGCGAAGGTGGCGATCACCTTGGCGAGTTGGCGCGATTCCGCCAAGACATCGAGTTTGTCGCCCAGCCCGATGTTGTTGGCGATCGCCGTCAGCTGGCGCGCGCCACGGCGCTGCAGCGCGAGGATAAGGTTGCTGGGTGAGCCGCCGGAAACGAACCCGCCCACCATCACCGATGCGCCGTCCTCCAGATCGAAGAGCGCCGCGTCGGGCGTCGGGTAGACCTTCGCGACCATGGACGCCTCAGATCGTGGGAACGCCTTCGGTCACGACGACGCCATCTGCGACCAGGCGTGGTAGGTCTGCCTCATGGCCGATCTCGGTCAGGATCGAGGCAGCATCGGCTCCCGGTGCTGGGGCGGCTCGGCCCGCGCGAACCGGTGTGCGCGAGAGCATCGGCGCGGCGCCCGTCGTTCGGATCAGACCGGCGCCGTCGTGCTCGCGCGTGAGGCTGAGGCCGCGCTCTTGCGCGCGCGGCGCATCCATCAGCTCGTCGACGTTGAGGGCGCGATGCGCGCCGCAGCCGGCGGCGAGCAGCCGTTCGACCCAGGTCGCGGCCGGTGCGGAGCGGAAGCGCGTCGCCAACTCGGTCGTCAGCTCCGCATCCGCGAAGCCCGCGGTCCCGTCCAAGCCTTCGACGCCGGCCAGCCGTTCCCTATCCGGCGCCGCGCAGAAGAACCAGCCGTCGGAGGCCTGATAGAGGCGCTGCAGTGGCCCCTCGCCAAGGGAGTCCTGGCCCCCCGGCTCCTCCCACTTCTTGCCTTCAAAGTCCTGCAGGAAGACCGACTGCAATGTGCAGGCGGTGTAGGCCAGGGCGGCGTCGACGTGCTGGCCCTCGCCCGTCTTCTGGCGGTGCAGCAGCGCCAGCGCGACGGCGTACGCCCCGCTGATCCCGGTGCCGTAGTCGTTGATCGCGTAGGGCTGGAGCACGGGCCGCTCGCTGCCAAAGCGCTCCTGCATGCCGGTCGTGGCTTGGGCGAGTTGCTCCCAGCCCGGCCGCTCCGCCCACGGCCCCTTGTGTCCGTACGCGTTGAGCGAGGCGTACACAATGTCCGGCTTGCGCGCCTTGACCGACTCGTAGTCGATGCCCAGCCGCCCGACGACGCCCTTGCGGTAGTTCTGGACGACGACATCGGTCTGATCGACGAGTTCCCAGAACAGCTCACGCCCAGCATCGGTCTTGAGGTCCAGCAGGATGCTGCGCTTGGCGCGATTGACGTCGTTGTGGAACGCTACGCCACCTTCGCGGCTGGGATTGTCGATCTTGATCACGTCGGCGCCAAACTCGGCCAGGGTGCGCCCGCAGGTCGGCCCCGCCAGGATGATGCAGAGGTCCAGCACTTTCACGCCGTCCAGCGCCGCGCGCAGATCCTCGGGCCCCACGATGGATGGTCGCTGCCCGTTCGTCTCGATCTCGGCCAGAACCGACTTGCGGTCCGCGTCAAGTCGCGGCGCCGGTCCGCGCACGGTGCCCGGCGTCGTCATGAGTCGCGCCTGGATCCCCGGCTGTTTCGTAGGGCCAAGGTCCGGGTCGTCGACCTCGATCACCATCTCGGACTCGATCGCCTGTGGATGTTCGAGCCACTCCGCGCTGGGGCGGCAGACCGCTGTGGGGGTGCCGGCCGCGTTGACAAGCTCCTCCCACTCGAGCGAGGGCTTGGTCTTGAACAGGTCTTCTAAGCGGCGCTGTACCTCAGCGGCGAGGTCCGGCTCGGCGGCGATCCGGACACGGTTGGTCAGGTCGTCGGCGCGCCAAGACTCGACGCCGGCGGCATCGACAAACTGTTCGATGAAGCGGCTGTTGGCGGCGTGGAACTGGACCCAGCGGCCGTCCTGGCACTCATATTGTCTCACCCAGGGCCCGCCGCGCAGCGGGCGCGGTGGGCCGTCGATCACCTTCAGGCCGTAGAGACCGACGGCGGGAAACATCGCGTCGTGCAGCGGCATCTCGATGCGCTGGCCGCGGCCGTCGCGCTCACGGGCGTTCAGCGCCATGGTCACGCTGGTCACGCCGAGCAGCGCACCGTAGACGGAGGCGATCGGGATCGCCGTGTAGATCGGCTGATCGCCGCCCTCTTCGGCGTTCGGCCGATAGGTCGCGGTAGCCGCCCCGACGACGCCTTCCCAGGCGGGTGTCGCGGCGCGATCGTCGTCGGCGCCGAATCCGGGCAACGAGAGGTAGACCAGGCCGGGGTTGCCTGAGGTGAGTGCGTCCGCGCCGAGGCCGAGTCGATCCATAACGCCGGGGCGGAAGTTCTCGACCAGGACGTCCGCACTCAGGGCGAGGCGGCGCGCGGCCTCCGCGTCGTCGGGCTGCTTGAGATCGAGGGCGATGCTGCGCTTGCCTCGATTCCAGGTCGCGTTGGCCGGGGTCTGCCAGGACGGGCCCGATGGCGGATCGACGCGGATCACGTCGGCGCCCTGGTCGGCTAGGAGTTGTCCGGCCAGCGGTCCGGCGATGTACTGGCCGAAGTCGATTACGCGGATTCCGTCGAGCGCGCCACTCATTCGCCACCTCCAGCGTCCGCGCATGATAGGCGCATCCTGGCCTTCAAAGCGGGCGCGCGCCCCTCTGCTTCCTCGTTGCGCACGCGTTCCAGTGGCACGACTCCCCTACACTCCGCGCACTTTGAGCCTGTTCCACAACCGCAACTACCGACTGCTGTTCTTCGGCTTCATCACGATCCAGGGAGGTCTGACCTTCCAGCTCGTGACGCCAATCTTCTGGGTTCAAGAGCACGCCGACGATGACGTGCAAGTGCTGTTGGTCGGCGTGCTGTCGGCCGTGCGTGGGGTGGCGATGATCGGCTTCGGCCTCTATGGAGGCTCCCTGGCCGACCGCATCGACCGGCGCCGGCTCCTGCTCTCCACGCAGTCGCTGGCCGTTCTCGTGGGCCTCGGCACGGTGGCGCTGGTGGCAACGGCAGGAGGTGGGGCGGGCGCGATGGCGGGGCTGTTCGTGCTGATCTTCTTCAGCGCCGGCCTCTGGGCAATCGACGGACCGACACGGCAGTCGATGGTGCCCGACATTGTCGGCGCCGACGATGCCCCGCGTGGCGTCGCGTTGGCCGCATCCGGAACCTGGATCGTCACCACCATCACGATTCTTGCCGTCGGCTTCGTGATCGACGGACTCGGCTTCACCGGCGCCTTCGCCTTCGTCGCCGTGCTGCAGATCGTCGCCCTCACGACGTTGATCCCGATGCGCTATCGACGAGGCGATTCGCTCCCCGACAGCCCCAACCAACAAGCGGGACTCCGCGCCGGGGTTCGCTTCACCTGGCGTCACCCCGTGTTGCGTTCGTTGGTCGGCGTCAGCGTGCTGATGACCGCGCTGGCGATGCCCGCCATCAGTGGTCTGGGGCCCACCTGGGTGACGACGATCGTCGGCGCCTCGTTCAGCGAGTTCGGCTTGATCGCATCGGTTTGGGGGTTGGGCGCGCTAGTTGCCTCGCTCGTGCTGACCCGCTACGGACGGATCCAGAGCATGGGCGTCGTCTTCGCGGGCTCGGCGCTGCTCTTCGCGACCGGTTTCCTAATCTTTGGGCTGGACGACACCGTGATTTTCGCCGTCGCGGGGAACGCGGCCGTCGGATCCGGCCTGATCGCAACACAGATCACCGGCGTCGCCTTGATCGCAAGGATTGCGCCGCCGGAGCTGCGCGGGCGAGTCACGAGCTTGCTGCTGCTCGATCGCGCGCTCGCCCAGTTGCTGGCCCTGCCGATCGCAGCGATCGCCCAGGGGGTCGGGCTAACCACGCTCTTCCCGATCCTGGGTGCAATTTGTGTCGGCACCGTCGTCGTGCTGCTGCTTGCCCCGCACCCGGGCGTATGGCGTCGACCGCTGGCTGGAGCGGCGTCGCCCGCGACAGCCGAGGGCGGCTGAGGGCCGCGCCGCTGCTTGCTACCTTCCCTAGGTTCGACGCCGACCGAGGAGGCCACGATGGAGCTCTACGACGCCATGAGCACCCTGCGCGCGGTGCGACGGCTCAAGCCGGACCCGATCCCGGACGACGTCTTGCAGCGCGTGCTGCAAGCCGCGGCCTGGGCGCCGACCGGGGGCAACGCGCAGCCCTGGCGGGTCGTCGTCGTGCGCGACGCGGCGAAGCAGGCGGGGCTTCAGGAGTGGTACCTGGAAGAGTGGGATCGCTACGCGGGCGGCTACCGCACACGGCGCAGTGACGCGCCCGACGCCAATCAGCAGAAGTCGGAACGCATGCTCGACGCCGACGACTATCTGGCCGCACATTGGCACGAGGCGCCCGTCACCCTGGTGTTCTGCTTCAATCCCCGCGCGATGGCGATCACCGACGCCGATCTTGATCGCCCCAGCGTCGTCGGAGGCGCCTCCGTCTACACGGCCGTGCAGAACGCGCTCCTGGCCGCGCGCAACGAAGGTCTGGGCTGCGTGCTGACGACTCCGCTCTGCTTCAAGGAGACCGAGGTGAAGGAACTGCTGGGCATACCGGACACGTGGTACACAGCAGCCCATATCCCGCTGGGCTACCCGATCCGAACCGGGCACGGACCGATCGCACGCATGCCGATCGGCGATCTGAGCTACGCCGACGCTTGGGGTGTCGCTTGCTCGTGAGCCGGCACGAGCTAGCCGAGGTCGACGGGCAGCACCCACATCGGTTTCGCCCCCACCTCGTACGTCGCCAAACGTGTCAGGCGGCCGCAGTCAGTGTCGACGGCGTACGAGACCAGCGTGCCCGTCTCCAGCCCCGCCGCGTAGAGGAAGCGACCGCTTGGATCGAGGTGGAAAGCCCGCGGCACGGCGTCCGCCTCGGCCCAGCCCGTGCTCTCGATCGCCCCGCTCGCCTTGTCCAGCGCGAACGAGGCGATGCTGTTGTGCCCGCGGTTGCCGACATAGAGCGCGCGCCCCGATGGGGAGATCTGGATCTGCGCGCACGAATTTCGTCCCTCGAAATCTGCGGGCAGCGTGGATTGCGTGTCGAGCAGAGATAGCGTGCCGGCGTCCGGGTCGAGTGCGTAGACGCTGACGCTGCTGGCTTGCTCATTGGAGACGTAGACGAGGTCGCGGCTGGGGTGGAAGCAGAAGTGGCGCGGGCCGTCGCCGGGCGGCGCGTCTATGCGGTCGGGCTCGTTCGCACTGAGCTGACCTGATTTGGCATCGAAGTGGAACTGCATGATCGTGTTGGGCCCTTCGCGCCGTCCCTCGGCGAGCAGCGGCAGTCCGCCCGAGCCGGTCGCGATGTGGGGTAGAAACGAGAAGCGATTGGAGGGGTCGGTCTGGAAGCAGTGCGCGCCGGATCCCGTCTCGAATGACTCGATGGCCGGATCGATCACGGCGCCCTCGGCGCCGAGCGCGTGCACAGCGCAGCGCCCGGCCTGGTAGTAGGCGGAGAGCAGGAAACGCCCGGCGCGATCGGTCGCGATCTGGCAGGGCTCGCCCGCCAGCGGGACGCTACCCATCGACGCCAGCTCGCCCGTGGCCGGGTCGACGCTCCAGGCCGACATGGCCTGATCTTCGCGCTGGCCTACATAGAGCGTGCGGCGGGAGGGGCTGATCGCCAGCGGCGCAGGTCCGCCCGCGACGTCTGTCGACCCGCTGGGCTCCAGCGCACCCTTCTGCGGATCGATCACGAAGCGCGCGATGCGGTCGTCGTCTTGGAGCGAGACGTAGAGGTAGGTCGTCACAGGGGCTCCCCAGTTCCGGGCCAGTTCAGGCGTCGAGCGGATGCGCGCTGCGCCTGCTGTCCAAACTAGTCGAGTGTGGTCCCCCCGCCAGGAATCGAACCTGGGCACATGGTTTAGGAAACCACTGCTCTATCCCCTGAGCTACGGGGGGTGGGGAGCGATTACCAGATAGAATGAGTGGAATCAGCCGCCGATAGGACCTTGGAATTCACTCATTGACCCCAGTTTTGACCCCAACCAGATCGGCCTGGGGGGCTGAGGGCCAGAGCGCTTCTCCCATTCGGATAGCTGCCTCCCGTTGGAGATCCGGCGTGGTGTGAGTGTAGACCCCGATTGTCGTGGCGGGGTCGGCATGCCCGAGCAGGTCCATCGTGTCTCGCGTGCTGATCCCCAACGCCGCGAGGAGGCTCGCTGTCCCGTGACGGAGGTCGTGGAATCGGCGATCGGGCAGCCCGGCCGCCCGCAGGAGTTGGTGAAAGCGTCGAGTGACCGTGAAGCCCGAGAGCGGGCCGCCGATCTCGGTTCCGAACACCAGGTCTCCCCACGCCTCGCCTTCCCAGCCAGCACCCGCCTGCCGACGTTCGCGCAGCTGCCTCGCCCGCTGTTCGCGGAGAATCGCGACCACCGGAGCAGGCAGTGGCACGTGCCGGCGGCTCCGCTTGGTCTTGACGGGGGCGAACGTATACACCCCGTTGGCTCGCTGCAGGCTGCGTTCGATTCGCAGGGCGGCCGCCTCGAAGTCCACGTCCCGCCATTGGAGTCCGAGGGCTTCGGATTGTCGTAACCCCACGGCCAACGCGAGCGCGAAGAGTGGCGCCAGTCGATGGGCCCTGCACCGCACTGAGGATCGCGTGGGCGTCCGCGATGCTGAGAGATCGGAACTCGTGTTCCGGCACGAAGGGAGGCGGCGCAAGTTTTGCGATATTTCGGGGGACTAAGCCCCAGCGCTCTGCTGTACTCAAGGCGTTCCGCAGCACCGAGCGATGGTGGGCGACCGACTGGGGAGGTACGCCCTTGAGCGAGTTGGTCGCGCATTCCCCCGCACGCCCCCGTCGAGACCGCGTGGGGCATGCGACCCCACGGTCTCCACCTCGGGCCGGTGTCCCCGAGTTGGA
>CAUYZA010000081.1:0-10805 GCA_963577225.1 Dehalococcoidia bacterium
TCGTCGTGGACTTGCGCTCCGAACACGCTGTCGCGCACCAGCGCGTTGCCGTGCAGGGAGCTGTCGTAAGTGATCGCGTCGTGTGAGAGTCCGGCCTGCTCGGCGCGGCCGCGGAAGAGCTCGAGGCCACTGAACGCCGATCGGTCACCCGTACCGGCCATAAACAACATGGGCACGGAAACTTCAGGCACGGCCGCCCCGCCGTCGAAGCCGACGAACTGCGCCGGCGCGGAGATGGTAACGACCCCATCGATGCGCGCGTCCGAGCCGGCGACGGTCAGCGCGCTTGTGCCGCCCATCGAAGCGCCCACCGCGTAGATCGCCATCGCGCCCGAGTCTTCCGCGTGATCGATGGCGGCCGCCCAATCGAGATCGAGATCGGAGAGATCCCCGGCGGGCGAGTCGCCGTGGCCGCGAAAGTCCCAGGCCAGGACCGAGTAGCCGTCCGCGTGGAGCTGGCCGTCAAGCTCGCCCCAGCCTCCGCGCTCGCCACCGTTCTGGTGCCCGAGCAGAATCCAGACCGGCCCGCCGGGCCGCAGATTGGCGGCGAGATCGAGTCCATCCTCGGTGCGCAGGATGACATCGACGACGTCTGTGTTTGGCACGGCGCCCGGCGCCGGCTCGCTGGTCGTGGCCTGCGAGTCGTCGTCCACGTCTTGCGGCGGGGCACTGGTCTGGGCCTGCGCCGTCTGTGATTGCTCGGTGTCCGCGCTGTCGTCGCCGGGTCCGCCGGGAATCGGGCCCAGGTCGATCGACGCCAGAGTGACCATCGTGGCCGGGTCGTCGAAGAACTCCACGACGTGCCCGCGGGCGATCGGGCCCCAGTCTTTGTCCTGAACCAGCGTCGTGCCGTGCAGCTCTGTCTCCAACATCACGAGGCGCGAGGGTCCCGTCGCCTGCTCGTGGTAGCGGCGCGAGAAGACCGGAGCGAAGTTGTCGGCCCGGCCGACCACGAAGATCTTGGGGATCGTCACCCGTTCGTAGTTGGCGAGGGCGTCGAGCCCCTTGAAGCGATTGGGGCTGGAGACGATCGCCAGCGCATCAATCTCAGGGCGGTCGGCGGCGACCTGAATCAGGCTAGTGCCGCCCATGCTGGCGCCCGCGGCGTAGATCGTGGTGGCGCCTTGCGCGACGGCGTAGTCGAGCGACGCCATCCACTCGCGCCAGATCTGCTCGACCGACTCACCTTTGGTCTCCGTTTCGCAGGGCGCTTCGCCGTGGCAGCGGAAGTCCCAGGTCATCACAGTCAGATCGCGATCGAGGAAGTCGTCGCGCAGGCTGTCCCAGTCGCGCCGGTTGCCCGTGAACTGGTGCCCCAGCAGCACCCAGACGCCGTGCACAGAGTCGTCGCTGAGCGTGACTTCAGCGGGAAAGACGAAGCCGTCGCTGGCGGTGAGGTCGAAGTCTTCGCGCTCAACGCCGTCACCGCCGCAAGCCGCCACCAGCAGGGCTGCGATCGCGATGACAAGCAGCGTGGATCGGCGGTAAGCCAAACGACCGAAGTCGGATCGACGTTCAGCCGCCCGTAGGCGCGTTGTTTGCAATCCGCGACCCGGCATCGTCGACTCCTCCGCAACCGTGCGATCGTAGCCGCGAGCCGGTCCTTGTGGGCGAAGCCGCCTTATCGACCCTTGGTTGGGGACGTTGCTAGGCTGATCCGCGGAGGGTTCGCATAGTGGCCTAGTGCGCCCGCCTGCTAAGCGGGTTCCGGGGAAACTCGGTCGAGGGTTCGAATCCCTCACCCTCCGCCACCCGGACACTCCTCTTGCGAGAGGCTGGGCATCAAGTGAGAGGCCAGGGCCTCTCCTGCGAATCCCGAGCGGACGGTCGACAACGATGAACACCTACTACATCTGGACGGTTGGCTGTCAGGTCAACGTGGCCGATAGCGGCAAGCTCGCCGCCGGGCTGCGACGTTTGGGCTGGGACCCGACCGACCGCCCCGACGACGCCGACTTCATCGTGCTCAACACCTGCGCCGTGCGGCAGCAGGCGGAAGACAAGGCCACACACAAGCTCAACGCGCTGCAGCATCTCAAGGCCGCGAATCCGGAGCTGAAGATCGCCGTGACGGGCTGCACCGTGGGTCCACGTAGCGATGAGCTGCAAGAGCGCTTCCCCTTCGTCGATGTCTTTGCGCAGCCGCAGCATTTCGACGACGTGATCTCGGTGCTGGACCTGCCGGACGAAGACAGCGGGGGAGAGTTCTGGCCCGCGGTCTTCCCCGACGAGACGCATGCCTTCGCCTACGTGCCGGTCGTCGAGGGCTGCGACAAGTTCTGCACATACTGCATCGTGCCGCTGCGACGCGGCCGCGAGCGCAGCCGCCCGATCGACGAG
Organism: Dehalococcoidia bacterium; assembly: GCA_963577225.1. Taxonomy (GTDB): domain Bacteria; phylum Chloroflexota; class Dehalococcoidia; order Bin125; family Bin125; genus JAPUIR01. Next base: position 2,341 of record CAUYZA010000081.1, read on the forward strand.
ATCCGTCGCGAGGTGCGGGCGCACCTCGATCGCGGCGTGCGTGAGGTCACGCTGCTGGGGCAGACGGTCGAGGCCTACGGCAAGGACCAGCCGCCGGTCGCGCCGGGCACGGAGCACGCCGACCTCTCCGATCTAATGCGCGCGATCCATGACCTGGACGGCCTCGCACGGATCCGACAACTGACGTCGTACCCACCCGACATGACCAACCGCATCCTGGAAGGGATGGCGGAACTGCCCAAAGTCTGCGAGTCCTTCTCGCTGCCGGTGCAATCCGGCGACGACGCGATCCTGTCCGCCATGAAACGCGGATACAGCGTGCCGCAGTTCGTGGAGCGAGTGGAGAAGGTGCGGGCGCTCATGCCCGAAGTCGCGATCAGCACCGACCTGATCGTGGGCTTCCCCGGCGAGACGCACAAGCAGTTCATGAACAGCTACCGGCTGTTGGAGGAGTTGCGCTTCGACAAGGTGCACGTCGCCGCCTACAGCCCGCGCGCGGGAACGTTCGCCGACCGCCAACAGCCGGACGACGTGCCGCAGGCCGAAAAGATGGAGCGGCTGCACACGATCGAGGAGCTGCAGAAGTCGATCGCGTTCGAGATCAACCACGAACTCTGGGGCCGCACGCTGCCGATTCTGATCGAGGACTGCAAGCCGGGCCGCGAACCTGGCGTCGATCGGCTGACTGGCCGCACCCGCGGAGCCAAGCTCGTCCACCTCGACGCCCCGGCCGCAGCCTACCGCGAAGGCGACTCCATCGACGTGCGGATCTCCGCCACCTACCCCTGGTCGCTACGCGGAGAAATCGTCGGCAGCCCGCCGTCGGTGTCGCGCCGCTGAGCGCCGGCTGATCGATGCCGCGAGCCGCGACCCCTCCTTCGCCCAGCCAACCCTCGCCGACGGTCGCCGTCCTGGTCGCCATCTTCACCGTCGTCGCGGATGAATTCCGCGCGCTGCTGATCCAGCGTTCGGCGCCACCCGACGATGGCAAGTGGGCAATCCCCGGTGGCGCGCTGGACCAGGACGAATCGTTGGACAGCGCGGCAGTGCGCAAGCTAGCGGAGGAGACCGGCGCAACCGACGTCTTTCTGGAGCAGCTCTACACGTTCGGCGACCTGGACGACCAGACGCCAGCGGGCAGCGTGGCCGTCGTCTACTTCGCGCTCGTCGACCACGAGCGGGTGCGGCTGGCGGACCGCCCCGAGTGGCAGCCCGACTGGTTCTCGATGGCCGAACTGCCCGTCCTGGCGTTGCACAACGAGCGAGTACTGGACGTCGCACGGCAGCGCATCATCAACAAGTTGCAGTACACCAACGCGGCCTACAGCCTGCTGCCAGAGTTCTTCACGCTGACCGATCTGCAGCAGGTCTACGAGAGCATCCTGGGCCGGCGCTTGGACAAGCGGAACTTCCGGCGTCGCATGCTGGCCTCGGATCTGCTGGTGGAAACGAAGCGAACGTCGACGGCGGGGCGGCATCGCCCGGCGCGGCTCTACCGTTTCGCCGCGCGCCAGCCGGTCGAGTTGTAGATCAGCGTCGTAGGTTAGTTGGCGAGATACGGGACCGTCCGCAAGGCGTTGTCGTTGCTCCCTGGAATCACCGACGAGCTGTCGACGACAACCGAGCCATCGCCCCGAACGGTGACAGCGAGCGTGTCCATCGAGCGCGGTGAGGGGCCGAAGACGCGGATTCCCGCGATCGTGAACGTCGAACCGGCGCATCGATCGCGGAACCAGCCATCGCTGCCCTGGAACAGGAAGTTCGCTCGCCAGAGCAGGTCGCATCGCGTGCCAATCCCCGCGCCGCGCGCCGCGGGGGGCCACGGATTGATCGTGGAGAGGGCGAGCAGCCCGCCCTCGTGATCCGACTCGCCGAAGCCCTGATGCGCGCCGGCGCCCGGCTCAAGATTGACGAGATAGAAGCGGCCCTCGGCGACGAAGTAGGGATCGTCGCCCGGAGCGGGCAGCGCCCCTGCCCCAATCTCGAACTGCCCTGCGGGCAGGGAGACACTGGGCCAGGCGAAGATTAGCGCCGCCACGAGCGCCCCCAGTACCAGCAGGCCGCAAAGGGCGACAAACCCGAGCTGCTTGCGCCCCAGCCGAACGCGAGGCGGAAGGGAAGCCGTCGCGCCAGTCATCACAGGCCTCCGTCGTAGCGGACGGCTCGGCTCGCGTTGTCGGGACCGCCCAAGGTGATGCGATTCGGGAAGACGATGATCGATCCGTCGCTGTTGACGCAGACCTCCATCGTGTCGAGCGAGCGCGGGGCGGGTCCGAAGATGCGCAGACCGGCCTTGGAGTAGGTCTCGCCGTGACAGGCGTTCCGGAACAAGCCGACCAAGCCCCAGAACTCAAAGTCGGGACGCCACGGCACCGTGCAGCCGCGATGAGGATCGCGCCAATACAGCGCGATGAGGCCACCCGCAGCGGGTGCGGATCCTCCCGTGGCGTTCTGAGCCTGCGACTGTGAGGCGTGGGCGAAGTCCGAAGGCACGTCCTCGCCCGGCGAGAGATGGACGAGCCAGAATCTTCCCTCCGCGAACGGGACCGGAGCATCACCGGCATCCGGGACCTGCCAGGCTTGGATCTCGATACGGAGCTCCGCGGGCGCTGCGTCCGTCAGCCAGGCGAAGATCAGCAACGAAGCAACGACGGCGGCCACGCCCAGCCCCAGCAGCCCCAGCAGCCCCAGGAAGGCTACCGTCCACCAGACCCGGCGCCGCTGCGCGCGTCAAGCCGGTGCCGCCGTCATGATGTCTTCAAGCTACGCGGCAAGCAGTGCTAGGCGGGCGAAAGGTTCCGAGCGCCGTATGACTGATCGTTCAGGCGACAGTAGTTGATGTGACAAACCACTATCCCGCCGCTCGTCTCGCGACGCCGGGCGACCTGGAATCGATCGTCGAACTGCTGGCGGTGGCGCTGGACCACGATCCGCTGATCGATCGGCTGGTGCGCCCAGACGCGAAGCGGCCGGACGCCGTTCGACGGCTGCTGCGAGAGTCGGCGCGACGGTATTACCTGCCGCATGCCGCATCGTGGGTCGTCGAGTCCGGCCCCGCTGAGGCGGGCGACGTCGGCGTGCTGCTGGGCGCAGCGCTCTGCTTGCCGCCGGGAGCGGCGACGGGGCTCGGGCTGCGCGACTCGATGCGCATGGTACGTCAGACCATCCGCATCGCGCGACTGCGGGGCCTCTGGCGCGCTGGGCAAACAAGCGGCTTCCTCAACTACATCCGGCCACGCGCGCCGCACGTCTACGTGAGCTGGCTGGGCGCGAGCGGGGCAGCGGAGCCGGGAACGCTCGACGTGCTGCTGGCCGCGATCGTTGCCCAAGCGGACGAGGTAAGTGCGCCCGCCTACGCAGAGGCGGCATCGGAGCAGGAGCGGTCGCTGATGGCCGCTCACGGCTTCGACGAGCAAGGCTCCGTCGATGTACCAGGCGGGCCGGAACTGAGCCTGATGTGGCGCCGTTCGCGCTAGCCCAAACGCGCCGGGAGTTCTCCAATTTAGTAAGTTTCGGCTTGACACTTACTCGCTCGATTTGGCAGAATGATCACGGCACTTAGTGTCAACTCGACACTAAGTGACGCGGATCAAGATGAAGGCGCGAGTGCGGGAACGAGGATGTAGTGACAACGAACGTCTCGATCGTCCCCAGTGACTACGAAGCTGAGCGGCTGCCGCCCAACCTGCCCGACCTTGAATGCGAACCGGGCATCGTGACGGTGCCGCTCGGCAACGAGCCGCACCTGCCCGACTGGCAGCCGGATATCCCCGAGCGCTATCTGCAAATGCCGGCGGCTGAACTGATTGAGCGGATCGAGCGCGCCCGCGCCACGCTCGGCTCGCGCTTGCTGATCCTGGGTCACCACTACCAGCGCGACGACGTGATCCAGTTCGCCAACTTCCGTGGCGACTCTTTCGGGCTCGCGCGCGAGGCGCAGAAACGCGCGGAGGCGGAGTTCATCCTCTTCTGCGGCGTGCACTTCATGGCCGAGAGCGCCGAGATCCTGACGGGGCCAGACCAAGTCGTGATGCTGCCAAACCTCGCGGCGGGCTGCTCGATGGCCGACATGGCCCAGCCGGAGGATGTCTACGGCTCCTGGGACGAGCTCACGGAAGTCGTGGCCGCCGACGACGTCATCCCGGTCACGTACATGAACTCCGACGCCTCGTTGAAGGCATTTGTCGGCCGCAACGGCGGCGCGGTCTGCACGTCGTCCAACGCGACCGCCGTGCTGGAGTGGGCCTTCGAACGCGGCAAGCACGTCTTCTTTTTCCCCGACCAGCATTTGGGCCGCAACACGGCCAAGAAGCTCGGCATCGACGTCCGCAACGAGACCGCCGTCTGGAATCCGCGCAAGCCACTGGGTGGGCTCAGCCCGGAACGGGTCCGTGCCTCCCGTGTCCTGCTCTGGCAGGGCCACTGCTCGGTCCACGTGCGCTTCAAGACGGAGCAGATCGAACAGGCCCGTCGCGACTACCCCGGCTGCAAGGTCGTGGTACATCCGGAGTGCCCGGAACCCGTCGTCGATGCCGCCGACGCCAACGGTTCGACCAGCTTCATCATCGACTACGTACACAACGGCGAGCCCGGCGTCTACGCCGTTGGCACGGAGATCAATCTCGTCCATCGCCTGCACGAGGAGTTCAAGGACGAGGGCAAGACCGTGTTCTGCCTCGACCCGCTGGTCTGCCCCTGCGCGACGATGTACCGCATCCACCCGGCCTATCTGGCCTGGGTGACCGAGTCACTCGTGGCGGGCGAGGTCGTCAACCGGATCGCTATCGACGACGAGACACGCGAGTGGGCGACGGTCGCGCTCGAGCGCATGTTGGCGATCACCTAGCCGACCGATCAAACGGTCCGAGCCGCGATGCACGACTACGACTTCCTGATCCTCGGCTCCGGCATCGCCGGGCTCTACGCGGCGCTGCTGGCGGCGCAGTCGAACGCGGGGCGTGGGTCGGTCGCGCTGATCACCAAGGGTCCGGTCGAAGAGTCAAACACGAAGTACGCCCAGGGCGGCATCGCCGCCGCGGTCGGTCCCGGCGACACCGCGGCGCAGCATCTGGCCGACACCCTGGAGGCCGGCGCTGGACTATGCGACGCGGCCGCCGTCGACGTGATGGTGCACGATGCGCCGGACCGTATCCGACGGCTAACGGAACTGGGCGTGCCCTGGGACACCCAGCAGGGTGGGGTCGCTCTGGGCAACGAGGCGGCGCACTCGCGGCCGCGCATTCTGCACGCGGGCGGCGATCGGACCGGCGACGCGATCGAAACGGTGATGGTCGATCGGGTGCGCGAGGCGGGCGTCGAAGTGCTGGATCGGCACGCGGCGACAGCGTTGCTCGTGGAGGACGGCGCCTGCGTCGGCGCGCGTGCAGAGCGCCCGGACGGATCGACGCTGGACGTCTTGGCCGGCCGCACGATCCTGGCCACCGGCGGCGCGGGCCAGCTCTACACCTTGACCACGAACCCCGAAGTCGCGACCGGGGACGGCGTCGCCCTGGCCTTCCGCGCCGGCGCGGTAGTGCGCGACATGGAGTTCGTGCAGTTCCACCCCACCGCGCTGCGCCTGCCGGGCGTACCTACCTTCCTGATCTCGGAAGCGCTGCGGGGCGAAGGCGCGATCTTGCGCAACCGCGAGGGTGAGCGCTTCATGCCCCGCTACGACGCTCAGAGCGAGCTGGCCCCGCGCGACATCGTGGCCCGCGCCATCGCCGACGAGCTGAACGCGACGGAAAGCCCGCACGTCTGGCTCGACGTGAGCCATCTCGAAGCGGACTTCGTCGCCGCCCGCTTCCCCGGCATCCACCAATACTGCATGCGCTACGAACTCGACATCACCCGCGACCCAATCCCGGTCGCACCCGCGGCTCACTACATGATGGGCGGCGTGGCGACGGATCTGTGGGGGCGGACGACCCTGCCCGGCCTGCTGGCTTGCGGCGAGGTGGCCAACACCGGCGTACACGGGGCCAATCGCCTGGCCAGCAACTCGCTACTGGAGACTGTCGTCTTTGCGCAGCGAGCGGTCGAAGCGGAGGACGGGACTCCCGCCATCGCGGCGATGAAGCTGGAGTTGCCCGCGGACGCCGCGCCCGCCGATCGAGAGATGTTGCAGGCGCTGCTGTGGGACTCGGCTGGGATCGTGCGCGACGGCGAGGCGCTGCGCTCAGCGCGGACGTTGCTCGACGGCTTGCGCCACAGCTTGCTCGATGGGCCCACCCAGAACTCCCGGGACGAGCTGACGAACATGACGCTCTACGGGCGGCTGATCGTGGAAGCGGCCTTGCGCCGGGAAGAGAGCCGCGGCGCGCACTTCCGGGCCGACTTCCCTACCACACGAGACGCTTGGGCGCGGAGCCAGAGCTTTGAGGCGGCGCGATGAGCGGCGCCGACGCCGCTCCGCCAGATCGCAGCACCATGCGACGCCTGGTGCAGGCCGCCCTCGACGAGGACGGCGCCAGCCAGGACCTGACGACGAACGCACTCGTGCCGCCCAACCAGACCGGCCACGCCGTGCTGACAGCAAAGCAAGCCGGGGTCGTCTGCGGATTGGACTTCGCGGCGGCGGCGTTCGAGCTGGTGGAGCCAGCGCTGCGCTGGGAAACGGCCTGTGACGACGGCATGGTGGTCCCGGCCGGAACGACGCTGGCCCGCGTCTCGGGGCCGCTGCACGGAATCCTGCGCGGCGAGCGCGTCGCACTGAACTTTCTCCAGCACCTGTCCGGCGTCGCGACGATGACGGCGGCGGCCGTCGGCCGGATCGCGCACACCGAGGCCCGGATCCTGGACACGCGCAAGACGACGCCGGGGCTACGCATCGCAGAGCGCTACGCCGTCCGCGCCGGCGGTGGGGTCAACCATCGCTTCAACCTCAGCAGCGCGATCCTGATCAAAGACAACCACATCGCGGCGCAGCGCGCCCGCGAGCGCAGCCTGGGCGACGCCGTTCGCACCGCGCTGGCCGGGGCAGGGCCCGGCGTGGCCGTAGAGGTCGAAGTGATGAATCAGGCGGAGCTGGAGGAGGCGCTCGACGCGGGCGCGAGCGCCGTGCTGCTCGACAACTTCGCTGTCGCGGAGCTGCGGCAAGCGACCACGACCGCCCACGAGCACGGCGCGCTGAGCGAGGCCAGCGGCGGCATCACCCTGAGCGAGATCGCCGCTGTCGCCGAGAGCGGCATCGATTTCATCTCACTGGGGGCGCTAACACACTCAGCGCCCGCGCTGGACATCTCCCTCAACCTCGAACCCGGCGCCTAGATCCCCGCGATTGCGTGTCGGGCTGCCGCTCCCATACGGTGCGGTCATGAACGACCACGCGCTCGACAGCTTCCGTCGCGCCGGCGCAATCGCGTCCGAGGCGCGCGATTGGGCCTACGCCCAGGTCGAGCCGGGGGCGCGCATGCGCGACGTCCTCGAAGGCACCGAAGCGCTGATCCGCGAGCGCGGCGGAGAGCCCGGCTTCCCGGCCCAGTCCTCGCGCAACGCCATCGCGGCCCACTACTGCTCCGCCCCGGACGACGAGACGCGCTACGCCGAGGGCGACTGCGTCAAGATCGACATCGGCGTGCACATCGACGGGTACGTGGCCGATACGGCTGTCACCAAGGATCTCTCGGAGGACGGGCGCTGGCAGGCGCTGATCGACGCTTCTTCAGCGGCGCTCGCTGCCGCGATCGACCTGGCCGGACCCGGCGCACTGATCCCCAAGCTGGGCGGCGCGATCGAACGAACCATCGTTGAGGCGGGCTACCAGCCGATCCGCAGCCTGACCGGGCACGGGCTGGGCCGATGGCTGGTGCACACGAAGCCTCAGATCCCCAACGTCACGCATCGCGGGACGGCGCGGCTGCAGGAGGGCATGGTGATCGCGATCGAGCCCTTCGCGACGGCCGGCCGCGGCACGATCGTGGAACAGGGGCAGCCCGAAGTCTTCATGCTGGCCGGGCAGCCCGAGGAGACGGACGGCATCGATGCGGACGTGTTGGAGTCGATCGCGGCGTGGAATGGCCTGCCGATCGCGCGGCGCTATTTCCAGCAGCACGCCACGGCCGACGTTAATCGAGCATTCGCCCTGCTGGCCCAACAGGGCGTCCTGGTGGTCTACGCGCCTCTGGTCGTGGCGGACGGCGCGATGGTCGCCCAGACGGAACACACGCTCTACGTGAGTGCGGACGGCGTCGAACTGCTGACCAGCTAGCGGCGGCTGATCATGACGACTGCCGCGTGGGATCTACGCCTGGCGGCGGGGGCGCTCGATCTCGGCGGAGTCGATCACGATCGTGACTGGTCCATCGTTGATCAGCTCCACCAACATGTGCTCGCCGAAGCGGCCGCCGGCAACATCGACGCCCGCCGCACGTAGTCGAGCGGTGAACCGCTCGACTAGCGGGGCGGCCGACTCGGGTCGCGCGGCCCTGGTGAAGGCGGGGCGCCGGCCCTTACGCAGGTCGGCG
>CAUYZA010000082.1:0-10776 GCA_963577225.1 Dehalococcoidia bacterium
GGGGCTGGGGCGGCACTTGGAGGGCGGGGTGATGATCGGGCAGAAAACGCGGTAAGGGCTGTCATTTCGGGACAGGGGTTGCACCCCCGTCGCGCCTCCGCCGGCGAGCTCGAGCAGAGCGCCCGGTTCGTAAACCACTCCAACGCAGATCATGGCACGGACGGCGGATCTGGCGGGGAATGAGACGATCGAGATCTGCCTCGTTGGCAGTGATGGTAGCTCGCCCGCGCCCGCATCGTCCCAGCCCCAAGGGTGGTTTAACGCCTGACGCCGCCCGACCTCCACCCCCCTCACGCCCTCGTCGAGACCGCTTGGGGCACGTGACCAAATGGTCTCCACCTCGGGCCGCTGTCCCCGAGTTCGGGTGGGATTTTGTGGCCACGTTGTGGCCAAGAGCCCTGGGAGCGGGTGAGATTCAGTGGGACGCGGAGGGAGGGTGACACCGGAAGTCTCCAATGCCATGGGGCCCGTTGGGAGGTGATGGGAGAGGGTGGGACCCCGTGCACCCAAACTTCGGATTCGTTGGTTGACGTCCAGGGCCGTTCGCCACCGTCCAATAAGCCCGCGTGGATTGGGGCTTCCGTCCACTGTCGTCCGCTGGTTGCGCACGTCGTACAGCGGCTTGGCTGTCACGGTGGCTGTCAACGCCTTCGATGCTGACAGGCACGGTCAGCCGTGAGTTCTTTGGCCGCAGGACTGCCGGCTCCGCGTGGACCGCCCCACGACCGTCCCCCCGTGCCCCGTCCCAGCCGCACTCCCTCAAGGGGGGAAATGCCCTCGCACCACAAACATCCAGTGGCCGAGCGACTCGCGGCGCATCCCTACCGGGGCGGTAGCGGCTAAAAACTCCGATCCCAAACGCGTTAGGGGGACCAGGTGGGGGACGATCCGTCCAGACCAGTTGCCGTCAATTTATGCTCTTCGGCCCTGCTGTCGCGACTTTAAGCGAATGCCCGCGAGATGGTGTGCGCGGTTGCCATTAGCGCTCGTAGATCAGGGCGGCGGCGGTGAACCCCTCGATCTGGGCCGCGGTCTTCCCCACGAAGACTTCAACCATCAGGTTGCGCGGAGCTAGCAGCTCGAACAGCACCACTCCGTGCACGGGGGCATCGCTGGCTCTCGCTTCGACTCCCTTCACCAGACTCACGCGATCCCAGCGCGCATCGCGAATCCAGTAGTCGTATTCCACGAGTTCGTACGCGACCGGTCCGGAGTCCACCGAGATGTCTGCGGGATTTGGCGTGTTCCCCCGCACCGCAAACTGCGCCGACGCCCCGTCGAACGTCCCTAGTGAAATCACGACCAGCGCCGGATCGAGGTAATCGTACGCGACGGCCAGATGGCCAGCCCAATACCGCGCTCGATCCGTGCCCGCGTACCCATTGGTCCCTTCCTGGAACCAGTTGCCGACCAGCCGGCCCTCGACGTCGTAATCAAAGCGGCCGCCGACTGGGTCCGCGGTCCGCAAACTCTTGGCAACGAGCTGCTCGCGGATCGTGTCCGAGAAGTAGGTGAACGAGTTCGGCGCGTGAATCTTCCACGGTTCCGCCTCGTAATGTTCGAGCACCAGGAGGCCGGTCAGCGTTACGGTGGCGTCTACCACGTTGTAGTCCACGTTGGCCTGGAAGGTGCCGATCTGCTCGCCAGCCGACACCGTGACGGCGACACTCGTGTGCCCACCCGCGGTCGGCGCGACAGCGGACAGGGCGGGCGAGAGCTGGTCAACGTGGATGAAGATGCTGGAGATCCCGCAGCGATGTTCAATGACCAGCCGATAGTCGTCGATTGGCGGCCTCGGCTGATCGGAGATTGATTGGCCCATGTGCTGGATGGTGGTCACGGTGCCAGCGGCCGGGCTGTAGACCGCAATCATCCGTTCGGGGTCCTTGTAATTCTGGAAATACTGGTGATCCACCGGTGTCACGTGCGAGTCGGACATCAAGCCCAAGGGCACCACGAACTCGATCGCCTCCAGATCGACCGGCGGATACTCGAACGTCAGCCGTTGCGCGTCGCACGAGGCAACACTGTTGCCCTCCGTCGCCGCCACCGATTCTGCGTCCTGCTCGGCCGGCTGCCCAACCGCCTGCTCGTGGGCAGCAGGGACGGCTCTATCCACACCGTCCGGTGCGCTCCCGCCGCACGCCGTCACGAGCAACGCGCCGGTGATGGTCGTTAGTAGGCCGACGGCGGTGCGGCGTCCAGGCCAGGGAATCAGTCGGCGTCGCATGCGGGCAAGGTAGCGAATGGGGTCCGGATCTCCAGCGGATAGGAACTTCGAACCCAAACGCGTTAGGGGGACCAGGCGGGGCAGCAGTCCCGCTCATTGTTCGCCGTCAGTTGGCGCACGTCTGTGCCATCGGGCCGCATGGTGTAGGTTTCGGCATCGCCGCGTTCGGAGACGAAGGCGATCCGGGTCCCATCAGGGAACCAAGCTGGGGGCCCGCCCCCCACATCGTTCCGCGTCAGTTGGCGCACGTCTGTCCCATCGGGCCGCATGGTGTAGACCTCGGCATCGCCGTCGCGGTCGGAGGTGAAGGCGATTCGGGTCCCGTCAGGAGACCAAGCGGGGTGCCAGTCCAACCGATGGTTCGCCGTCAGTCGGCGCACGTCCGTGCCATCGGACCGCATGGTGTAGATCTCACCGTTGCCATCGCGTTCGGAGGCGAAGGCGATTCGGGTTCCGTCAGGGGACCAAGCGGGGCTCCAGTCCCGGTCATCGTTCATCGTCAGTTGGCGCACGTCTGTCCCATCGGGCCGCATGGTGTAGATCTCGAAATCGCCATCGCGGTTGGAGGTGAAGGCGATCGCTGGGCCATCCGCCATCGCCACCACCGCAGCGAACTGGGCCGAGAGTGCGTCCTGCACGCAGGAGGGAAGCGACTCACCGATCCCTTATCCAAAAACGTAGTTCACGCGTGTGCCAGCCGCATGCTCGATCGGATTAGGATTATGGTGATGCTGCGACCGTTGGCCGGCCGCGGAACGAGTCGTGTCCGTCACTCGGGAAGGGGACGCCATGAAGACGACCCGCTGGATGCCAACGACGAGCCACCTGACGTTCGACGGAGGCGTCGACGCCGATGGACACATCCTTGAGCCGCCCGGCATCTGGCAGGAGTATATCGATCCCGCTTATCGAGACCGCGCCCTCCGGCTCGCGGTCGCCGATGATGGCGACGAGTACTTTCAAATCGACGGGCGCGAGCGGCCGGTGGGCAAGGGCCTGAGCAACCTCGGCAGCATGGGCCGCAGCGACGCAGAGCTGAAGGGCCTGAGCTACCTGGAAGCCGCGCCCTACGGCACGATGGACGCCGCCGAACGCGTCGACTTGCTCGATCGGGAGAACCTCACCGCAGCGATTCTGTATCCCACGGTGGGTCTGAGCTGGCCCTACCGCATGCGCAGTGACCCCGAACTGAGCGCCGCGCATTGCGTGGCCTACAACCGTTGGATCGCGGAGTTCTGCCGCGGTCACCTGGGCCGGCTCATCCCGATCGCGCATCTCGATCTGACGGACATTGCCGGGGCCACACAGGAGCTCGAGCGTGCCGTCCTGGACGGCTGCCGCGGCGCCTTCGTCGCGCCGTTCACCCTGAGTTCGAAGTCCCACGGACATCCGGACCACGATGCTCTCTGGGGCAAAGCGCAGGAACTCGACGTCCCGATTGCGATCCACCCCATGGCCGAGCCCGGACCGATCACGCGCGGCAACCGCTTTCGCGACTTAGGTAACGACGCCAGTTGGTACTACAATGTCCTTGCGCGGCAGGGCATCCAGCAGGCCTTCTACTCCTTCTTCCAGTACGGCGTGTTCGATCGCTTCCCGCGCTTTAAGTTGGTGGTCTTGGAAGCAGGCGCCGGCTGGATTGGCGCGTCGCTGGACCGGATGGACGCCGTTCGCGACAGCATGGCCGACGGCAAACGATCATTGCCGCTCAAGGAGCTACCCAGCGCGTATTTCCGTCGCCAGTGTTGGATTTCCGCCGATCCGGACGAGCGCGCGGTGGCGGGCGTGATCGAGCATGTCGGCGCGGATCGCTTCTTCTGGGCCTCGGACTATCCCCACGGTGACCATCCGCCGACCTACATCGATGACATCTCCGAACTGACCGCGATGCTGCCGGAGTCGGCCCGAGGGATCTTGGGGGACAATGCCGCCGCGCTGTATGGCCTGTAGCCGCGCAGGCGATCGACGCTCGCGGGGCCGCACGCGCTCCCGTCTCGTTCGGACTCGCCGCGTCCCTGGTAGCATGACGCCGTGGAGTGCGTCATGAAAGTGGGCTTGCTGCAGTTCTTCTCCTGGACCGGCCGCGTCCCCGTATCGACCGTCTATGAGCGGGCGATGGAGCGCGTGGAGAGGATGGAAGACAGTGCTTTCGACTGCATTTGGCTAGCAGAGCACCATTTCACGACCTATAGCGTCTGCCCCTCAGTGACGCTCATGGGTACACACATCGCGGGGCGGACACAGCGGCTGCGGATCGGAACGGCGGTCACCCTCAACGCGTACTACCACCCGCTTCGCCTGGTCGAAGAGCTCAACATGCTTGATCACTTCTCCAAAGGCCGCCTCAACTGGGGCTCCGGGCGCGGGTTCGATCCCACGGAGTTCGCCCTCTTCAATGTGACGCCGGACGATGTCTACGAGCGCTTCCGCGAGACCGCCGACATTGTGCAGCAGGCCTGGCGCGACGAACGTTTCAGTCACCACGGCACGTACTACGACTTCGACGACGTGCTGGTCTTACCTCGCCCGTACCAAGATCCCCATCCGCCCGTGTACCTGGCGGCGAGTTCGCCCGACTCGATCCGCAACGCAGCCGCCGAGGGCTACACGATCATGCTCGGCCCGCATGATTCAAATGGCGTGATCCAGTACAAGCGCGAGCTCTATCAAGAGGTGATGGAGGCAAATGGGCACGTCGTTGGTGATCGCGACCTGCCGATCGTCCGTTTCGTTGCGCTGGGGGACACCCATGCCCAGGCGGAGGAGGTCGCGCGGCACAGTTCGGCCTGGACCGTCGGCGCCTATGCCAACCCCAACAAGTCGGGGCGTCCCCGCGAGCAGATCCCCGGCCATGAACAGGACCTCGAGATCGACCCGGTTGACCGCTACTTGAACGACGTCGCCATCGTCGGCACTGCAACGGAGGTCGTGGATCGCTTCAAGGAGCTTGAGGCCGAGGTCCCGATGAACTACCTGATGCTCGCGCCGATGAGCCAGGACACGTTCGTTCGGTTTACCAACGACGTGCTGCCGAAGCTCGTCTAGCCGCCGCTAGAACTTCGAGCGGTGGAGACGCCCCATGATTCACACATCGTGAAGACGCGGGCGATCCGCGTACGCGTGTGGGGCACGAAAATTAGATTGCGCACAGAGAACGGCGATCCCGGGAATCCGCCCGGCCCAGCGGTCGCCCCAATCAGTGGGAGGCTGCCGGAGCTACTGAGAACCAGTCCGTCGGTCTTCCGCCTGTGCGGCGCCAAAGCTCCATTCGCTGAAATTCGTTGCGCCGAGGCGTGCGTGCGCGAGTCTCTCTCGAGGAGGTTGGTGGGCTGCTCGTGAGAGGCCCGGCCCCGAGGCGACCGAAACCCCGTGCCTATTGCCCGATCGAGTATTCGTGCCCCACAACCAGAAACTGTCCAGTTAGAGTGTGAATGCAAGGAGCTCCTCAGCAACAATGGTGCGGGGCAAGAGTCTTAGATCGCTCCGGGAATCCCGAGAACTCGTGCGCCTGACAACGGGGCCTGAACTCTCGCAACGCCCCCGGCGTGTGTGCCTGTTACCGGATCCATAGTCCCAACGCCCGCCAGCGATTCCCCACGGGATGAACGGTACGGACGCGGACGATCGGACGGAGCCTCAGCGGGCCTCACGCGTTCGCCGCGGCGGCTGGGAGGTGCGCCGCGTTCTGCGGTCGTTCACGGATAGCGAGCAGGGCCGCGGTTCACCTCGGCTTGACGCCGTCTTCCGTCGTCGTGTATTGGACCGGCGGTCTGCGGGATATCACGTTCGAAGAACTCGAATGCGACGATGCCGGCTGCCGCAGCCTCTCCAGCGCTCAATCACCCTATCGCGGACCAGAATCGGATCGGGGGTCCAGCGAAAAGGTTTCCGTCCCGCAAAGCTGAAGACGCCATCGCCGCGCACCCAGTCAAGGGCGCGGCCGGGGCGGTGCGGGCGGCCGAGGCGATGGTGGCTCGGTCGGCGTCGGTGCCGGTGGCGGCGGGGCAGGCTGCTCGTTCATCGTGACCTCACCGTAGCTCGAGGCCTGCCTCGCCGTCCAAAGCGCGGCGTCCGGCTTCCAATACTCGGGAACGCCTCGATGACCCAAGGAGAGAAGGGTACCGCTCGCAGCGAGGTCAGCCGGGATTGACGGTTTCGAGCCCGGGCACGGGACCTCCCGCCGGGACCCGGGTCGAACGCGACCGAGGAGAACGCGCTCGACGTCGCGGACAGGGACGTTCGCAGACTGGCCGCGTCAGCTCTCCATGTAGCGGACGATCTCGACCTCGTTGCCGTCGGGATCGTCCACGTAGAACGCCTCGACCTTCATGAACGGGTGCTCGCCGCCGCGCGTCTCATAGCCGGCGGCACGCAAGCGCTGGCGAAGCGCGTTGTACTCATCGGCGGCTACCTCGAGGCCGATATGGTGGAGCACGCGCTCCGTCCGGTCCGCGCCCGCGCGCCTTGTGCCGGGGGGACGGGGAGAGAGCACGATCTGCTGAGGCACGCCTGTCGCGCCGCTGGGCCCTCCCTGCTCGCCGACCTGGAGGAACTTGCCGGGCAGGTCGGGCGGCGAGAACAGCGGCAGGCCCAAGGTGTCGCGGTAGAATGTCAGCGCACGCTCCATGTCGTCGACGATCAGGACGACCTCTGCAAGACTGCGAAATGTCGGCATCACTGCCTCCTCTCTCTTCGGTAAGCTGCGCGCCGCCGCGCATTGCCCCATCCGCATACGAGGTGGGCGGATGCACGCCCAAGGGCACGTAAACAGGCGCATCTGAGTGACGTCAGCGGGCAGCCGCAGTGTTTAGGTACATCGCGAACAAGCTTGTGGTAGCACAGATATAGAGGCGGTTGCGCTTAATCCCACCGAACTCGACGTTTGCGGCGACCTCAGGCAGAAGGATCTTGCCGAGGAGGGCACCGTCCGGGGCGAAGCAGTGCACACCATCGCCTGCGGAACTCCACACGTTCCCGTGGGCGTCGACGCGGAACCCGTCGAAGAGCCCATTGTCGCAGGTTGCGAAGGTCGTGTGATCACCCGTAGGGGCGCGACCGTCGGCCGCCATGGGGTATGCCCGGATGTCGGGTGGGCAGTCCCGACCGACATGTGAGATGCCGGTGTCGGCCACGTAAAGCATCGACTCGTCGGGTGAGAAGGCGAGCCCGTTGGGCCGCACCATGTCGGTGATAACGGCGGTGATCGAGCCACCGGCCGGATCGATTCGATACACGCACGACGCACCGATCTCCGACTCGGCGGCGTCCCCCTCGTACTCGCTGTCAATGCCGTAGGTTGGGTCTGTGAACCACACGCTGCCGTCAGACTTCACGATCACGTCGTTGGGGGAATTGAGGCGTTTTCCTTTGTAACTGTCGGCGAGAACCTCACGACGGCCAGTGTGTCCTATGCGCGTGACGGCCCGGCCCCGGTGCTCGCAGCTAACGATCCGTCCCTCGTTGTCGAGGCTGTGGCCGTTCTGGTTGAGCGCGGGCTCCTCAAAGAGGGTTGTCTCGTCAGTTCGCTCGTCGTATCGCAGCGAGCGATCGTTTGGGATGTCGGAGAAGACAAGATACCGGCCGGCAGGGACGTAAACCGGCCCCTCCGTCCACCGCCCACCGGTCCAGAGATGGTCGATGTGCGCGTTGTGGATGACCAACCGGTTGAAACGATCGTCATGCACTTCAATGGCTGGATCGAGTGCCATGGGTCTCCCTTTCACGGTATTCGCGGCAGGATTACTTCTGACCAGCGGCTCGTCAACTGATCGGTCGCCACGGTGCCGGAGGTAGGTATGCTTCGCGCGCGAAGGGCGTGCCCGAGCACTCCAGAATTTCCGGACCGCGGACGGGAGCTGGCTCGGACGGGGGGCTTGAACCAGCGCAGGGCCTATCGCAAGGGTGCGATGCTCCGGAACATCCTGTGACCCGTACGCCCAGTCGCGGCGGACTAAAACGTGATCACACAGCGTCCACGTGTACCGCCGGTGGCCAGGCGGCGGTGTGACTCGGCGGCGTTTTCCGGGTCGTAGGTCGCGGCGACTCGCAGCGAGATCTTGCCGTCCTCGGTTTGCTGGCGGAGTTGGTCCAGCTGGTCGGCCCGTTGGTCGTAATCCACCACCATCGTCACGTGGAAGACGATGTCGCGCTCGCCGTTGCCCCGCCAACCGCGCACGGCCGCGAAGCCGCCGCCGTCCTTGATCGCCCCGACGGCGAGATCGTCTTGGACCGCACCGTCGGCCAGCGCGTCGACGCCGTCCGCTGCGACCTTACGGATCTGCTCGGCGATGTCGTCCCCGCGCGGTACGACGATGTCGGCCCCGAGGTCGCGCACGAGTTGCTCGTCGGCTGAGGACGCGTCGGCGATGACGCGAAGGCCATCGGCCTTGGCGAGTTGGACGACGTAGCCGCCGTAGCAGCCCGCCGCGCCGGTGACGGCGATCGTCTGACCCGGTTCGAGCGCGAGTTGGTCGAGCGACAGTCGTGCGGTCAAGCCGTTCATTGGCAGGGTGGAGGCCTCGGCGTGCGACGAGCCCGCGGGCGCCCGCGCGACCGCGCCGGCCTTGAGCACGATGCTCTCGCGATACGCGCCGTGACTGCCATTGGGAATCACCATCGCCATGACCGCGTCGCCCAGGGCGAGTTCGGTCGATGTGCCCGGTCCGATCTCGTCCACGACGCCCGCCGCATCCATGCCGGGGATGTACGGCGGCGGATGCTTCAGCAACGCCTCGGCCCGGGCGCCGCCGCGCGTGAACGTGTCGGTCGGGTTCACCGTGGCGGCGTGCACGCGCAGGCGAACTTCGCCGGAGCCCGCATGAACCTCAGGCAGGTCGACGACTTGCAGCGCTTCCGGGCCGCCGAATTCGATGACTCCGACGCCTCGCATCGGCACCACTCCCTCGATTGCAAGCGAGACCTCACGCACCGATGAGACCGGATCGGCGGATCACGCATGGGGGAGTCTACGCCGCCTGTCTTCTGTCGCAAGCGGACGCTCGCCTCAAGGCGCTCTGCGATCGCCCGGCACGACGTGCTCATTGCGTGTGGCGAACCGAGCACAGTGCTCGATTGGCACGGGTATGACGATACGTCGCTACGAGCCCATCATTTCTTCCGAGCGACGGGGACAGACTCGCTCAGTGCGCTCCGACTAGACTGCGCCCGCGACCGCTTCGCGCGCAGTGCTGAGATCGAACGAAACGGCGGGAACCATGTGGCGCTGGCTTCTGATCGGGCTTCTCGGCGCGGCCATCGTGACCGCAGTATGCGGTGAGAGCCGCGATGAAACGCCATGGGACATCGTCGTTCGCACTGAAAAATGACGTGCTCATCTTTAGCGGGTGGGATTGAGCAGTCGATTACCGCCAGGCGGCCGCCTCCCAATACCACATCGTGGTTCTAATGGTGTGCTCATCCTTCCTTCTCTAGTTTGGGCACCCCATTTCGGCCACCTCGCCAACCCACAGCGGGACAATCGGGTTCTAGACTCCCACCAGGCGAAGCAAGGTGATCATGTCGCGTTGGATGCTCTGTGGGGTCCTCGTCCTGGGCGTATTCATCGTTACCGCGTGTTCCAGTACTGGCCGCGGGTCGTCCGCCCAAAGTCCCAGTCCGCCTAATCGTGAGTCGGAGTCCCGAAACACCTCTTCCAGCGCTGAAGCACGGTCCGATCAAACGAGCGAACCACAGAACGAACCGCAAGGCGCCTCTCGTCCGCGCGCTGAAGCACGGTCCGATCAAACGAGCGAACCACAGGATGAACCGTATGGTGACCCTCGGCGAGCGGGATGCGACGAAATTGGCGATCTCATTGCTTCGGACCAGATCTCCATCGTTGAGGCCAACGAACTCGTTGACATGGCAATGAAATCGCTAGAATCAAGCTCCTACGAGCTGCCATCGGTACTCTCCTGGCTACGCAGCGCGGCTGCACATTACGATCGCGTAGCGCAATTTATTGCCTTCCAGGCTCGGGGCATCGCCTCACATTTCGACGACTACATCGACTCGTTTTTCGGGTTCATCGATGCGAAGCGGGCCTCGACAGAGGCGGGCATCGAGGTGCTGGAGGCCGCGAAGAGCGGGAACTCCGTACGGACGGGAACTGCGCAAGTAGCTCACGCGGCCGCCCTAAACCACGAAAAAGACATCGGTTCGCGCTTCATGCTGGAACTCTCGCGCGAGCAGCGCGACTGTCCCGAGGATTGAGGTATCGGTTCGTGAGGGCGCGCCGGGGATTCGTTGCTAGCAACTGAGCGTTCGACTGCTTTCCAAATCGCACCTGCGATCGTCCCCGTGGAGCCGCGGCTCCCGTTCGCGATCCTCGACCAGCACCCCCGGCGCTATCCACGATCCGCAGCGCCCGCGTCGATCCGATCCAGCCACACGCGGGACACGCCCGCAGCGGGTTGGGCCCGAGGTCCTCTAGCAGCACATAGGCGCTCGCGCGCTGCACCGCCCGGCAGGCGGGACATTGCCGCAGCCTGACGCGCGTCGGCATCACGCCGGCCTCGGCTTGCGCAACCCCTCGTGTACGAACACAT
>CAUYZA010000083.1:0-10726 GCA_963577225.1 Dehalococcoidia bacterium
GAAGGACGAGGACTGGAACGCGGTGTTGGCCACCGACCTGACCGGTGCCTTCTCCGTCACCCGTGCCTGCATGCGCGGCATGATGCGTGCTCGCTGGGGCCGGATAATCAACCTTGGTTCGGTGATCGGCTCCATGGGCAACCCCGGCCAGGCCAACTACGCTGCCGCCAAAGCAGGCCTGGCCGGCATGACGAAGGCCATCGCCAAAGAGGTCGGGAGCCGCAACATCACCGCAAACGTTGTTGCGCCGGGCTTCATCCAGACTGATATCACGGCGGATCTGCCCGCTGAAGCGATCGACATGATCACGGGCCAGATCGCCTTGCGACGCCTGGGCGAGCCGGACGACGTGGCCCCGCTGGTCGCATTTCTCGCCGGTGAGGGTGGCCGCTACGTCACCGGCCAGGTGATCCACGTCGATGGCGGGCTGGTGATGACCTAGCAGGCCCGCCCAACGTGCGTAAATCCGACCTCACGGACTCACAGCTCGTCGCGACAGCGCCGCACGGAGACTGAGCGCTCTGGGCTACTGTTGAAGGGCCTACTGGGACCTATTCGTCCGGTCGATATCAAATATAGAATCTGATCGTGGTCTCGTTGTGAGGGGATCACGCTCGTGGTACCGTGGCCCCATCGGCGGCACTTGTGCCGCCATTCTTGCTAAGAGCGATACCGCTCGAAACGAGGTAAGCGATCCGTGACGACCGCTGCCACACCCTTTGATATCGGCGCAAACGACGAACTCGGCGTCGCCGTGCTCTTTCCCGGCCAGGGCTCGCAGTCGATCGGCATGGCCGGCAAGGTCTTGGCGGTCCATCCCGAGTCGCGGCTGCGCTTCGAGCGCGCCTCCGATCTGCTGGGCTACGACCTCCTCCGCCTGATCGAGCATGGACCTCTGGATCGGCTCGACAACACCTCACATTCCCAGCCCGCCATCTACACGGCCAGTATGGCCTGGTGGGACGCGCTCGTCCGGGAGTGGCAGCAGACCGGTCGCAGCCTCGAACCGATCGCTATGGCCGGGCACAGCATGGGCCAGATCACGGCCCTGGTCGCTGCCGAGGCGCTCGATTTCGATGACGGACTCAAATTGGTCCAGGCGCGCGGCCAGCTGATGGACGAAGCCGATCGACGTCGTCCCGGCGGGATGGCCTCGATCATCGGGCTCAAGAATCGCGCGCTGTCCAAAATCGTCGGCGACGTCTCGGTCGTGGGCACCGTTGTGGTGGCCAACGACAATGGCCCCGGTCACACCGTCGTGAGCGGCGAGGAATCCGCGCTCGCCCGCGTCATGCACTTGGCCGAGTTGAAGGGCGCGCGACGCGTCGTGCGCCTGCCGATCTCGATCGCCTCGCATTCGCCCCTGATGGCCGACGCGCAAGACCAGTTCCGCGAGGTCGTGGCCGGAATGCCGTGGCGCGATCCAGAAGTACCGGTGGTGAGTAACGTCACGGCCGGCCTGATTGAGACGGGAGACGCGATCATCGAAGAGCTCAATGTCGCGCTTCTGCGCCCCGTCAACTGGACCGGCAGCGTCAAGCAGATGGTCCAGGATGGCGTCGGCCTGTTCGTTGAGGCGGGCCCGGGCGACGTCTTAACGAAGCTCGTGCGACGGATCTCCAAGAGCGCTTGGACCTTCCCCATCTCCGACGACGAAGAGGGCTTGGCCGTGCGCGACTACCCGGACATGAGCGACGGCATCCCCAAGTGACGCTGTCTCACCCTCCCTCGCAACCATGAATCGCCGCGTCGTAATCACGGGCCTCGGCAGCGTCTGTCCCGTGGGCAACGATATGCCCACGACCTGGCGCAACCTCGTCGATGGCAAGACCGGCGTCGACTACATCCGCCGCTTCGATACGGAGGGCTTCAAGGTCCCGATCGCGGCGGAGGTGCGGGACTTCGAACCTGAAGCCCAAATCGCGCCCAAGACGCTCAAACACATGGATCTCAACGTGCAGTACGCAGTGATCTGCGCCCTGGAAGCCCTGGGCGACTCAGGGCTGGCCGTGGATGAAGACAACCGCCATCGCATCGGCGTGATCTTCGGTTCGGGCGGCGGGGGGCTGGAGACGGTGCTGAAGTGGCACGACGTGCTGAAGGAGAAGGGGCCGCGCCGGCTTTCACCCTTCTTCATGTCGAACATGATCGTCGACGCGGCCAGCGGCCACATCGCCATTGCGACGGGCGCCACCGGCCCCAACTACTCCCCTAGTAGCGCCTGCGCGAGCGGTGCCAACGCCGTCGCCGATGCCGCGCTTCACATCCGAGCCGGCAAGGCGGACGCCGTGATCGCGGGCGGCTCCGAAGCCGTCATCCTGCCGCTGTTCCACGGCTGCTTCGAGGCCATGCGTGTTCTCGCCACCCCGGCGGAGCCCGTCAGTGCCTCTTGCCAGCCCTTCGACCTCAACCGCACCGGCTTCATCCCGGGCGAGGGTGGTGCTGCCCTGATCGTGGAAGACCTGGAACACGCGCTCGCCCGCGGCGCGAAGATCTACGCCGAGGTGACCGGCTCCGGCAGCGGCAACGACGCCTACGACATGGCCCAGCCGGAGGGCTCCGCCCGCGGTTTGGTCAACGCCATGCGGCAAGCGCTCTGCGAAGCGCAGGAGTCCGCATCCAGCAGGGACTCACACGCCAAGGTGGGCTACGTGAACACGCACGGCACGGCCACAAAGCTGGGTGACGCGGTCGAGGTGGCGGCCGTGAAACAGGCCTTCGGAGGTGCGGCGAACAACTTGCTGGTCTCGTCGATTAAAGCGGCGACGGGCCACATGATGGGTGCCAGCGGGGCGCTGGAGGTTGCGGTCGCCGCGCTTGCTCTGCACGAGGGCACCATCCCGCCCACGCTCAACTACGAGACGCCGGACCCCGACTGCGACATCGATTGCGTGCCAAACGAGGCCCGTCGCGTCGATCTGGAGGCGTCGATGTCCATTTCCGCCGGACTGGGCGGCCACAACGCCGCCATATTGTTGGAGCATTGGACCGAGTGATCGACTCCTCCCGCCTGGACGAACGCGTCGTCATCACTGGGATCGGTCCCGTGACTCCGATCGGCATTGGGGTCGATGCGTTTTGGTCCAGCCTGCGCGATGGCCGCTCCGGCGTCGCGCGAATCGGCGCCTATGACCCCAGCGACCAGAAGGTCCAGATCGCCGCCGAGGTAGCCGACTTCGACCCCGAGGCGTTCATCGCGCCCAAGCCTGCCAAACGCATGGCCCGCTTCTCGCAGATGGCGGTCGCCGCCGCGCGTCTCGCCGTGGATGACGCCGGACTCGATCTCGAGACGACGGATTGTTCGCGCGCGGCGTCTGTTGTCAACAGCGGCGGTGGAGCGGTCACGACGATCGCGCACGAGACCGAAGTGCTCGGCCGCCGCGGGCCGGATCGGGTCAGCCCCTTCTTCATCCCGGTCATGGCGATGAATATGGCCTCCTGCCAGGTCTCGATCGAGCTGGGCCTGGAAGGGCCCGCGATCACGTCGGCGGCTGCCTGCGCCAGCTCGATCTACGCGTTCCAGGACGCGGCCACGATGATGCGTATCGACGAGGCTGATTGGGCGCTTGCCGGGGGAACGGAGTCGAACATCTCCGTCCTGGGCCTGGCCGGGCTCGCCAACATGCACGCGCTCTCGCGCAACAACGATGACCCTACGGGCGCGTCGCGCCCGTTCGACAAGGATCGCGACGGATTCGTCTTCGGCGAGGGCGCGCTGGTCTGCGTGCTCGAATCGCTGGAGGCAGCGACGGCGCGCGGCGCGCGCATCTACGCCGAGGTTTTAGGCGCCGGCCGCACGACGGACGCCTTCCACATCACGCAGCCGCGCCCCGACGGCAGCGGCGCCGCCCGAGCGATGAACGTAGCGCTGGCGAACGCGGGTCTACAGCCCGAGGACGTCGACTACGTCTGCGCGCACGGCACGGGCACCCCACTGAACGACCTTGCGGAAACACTGGCGCTCAAGTCGGTCTTCGGCGAGCACGCATACCAGCTGGCGGTCAGCTCCCCGAAAAGCATGACCGGTCACTTGATGGGCGCCGCCGGCGGAATCTCCGTGGCCGCTTCGGCGCTCGCCATTCACCACGGCCTGCTGCCGCCCACGATCAACCTGGTTACTCCCGACCCCGAGTGCGACTTGGACTACGTGCCGAACGAGGCCCGACCCGCGTCGGTCAAGGTGGCGCTGGCCAACGGCTTCGGCTTCGGTGGGCAGAACGCCGTTGTCGCGCTGGGCGCCGTCGACCGGTAGCCTTCATCTGACGGCGAGTTTGACCGTGTCGCTGGCGAGCGGGCTCGGGGGGAATCGTGCCTAGCGTCCAGGAACGTGCCTTCGCGATCATCGCCGAGCAACTGCGCGTTCCCGCGGAGGACGTGAAGCCCGAGGCGCATCTGCTCGACGACCTCAAGGCCGACTCTCTCGACCTCGTCGACCTCACGATCGCGATCGAAGAGGAGTTCTCCGACGACGATCGGGAGCTCGAGATTAGCGAGGACGCCGCCGCCGGTCTCCAGACCGTGCAGAACGTGATCGACTACCTGGCCAAGCACGGGATCGAGTAGCCGTTCGCATGCCGCTGCAACGCATCCGCGCCGTGTCTATGGGAGTTGAAGCGGGCAGCGAATCGGCCGTGGGCGCGGAGGGCATCAACCTGGCCGAGGGCCGGACCATGCTCAACCGCCGCGCCGACGCGGCCACGGCGCTGATCGTCGCCAAAGGCCTGGTCAAGGTTGGCGTGGCCGATGACGACGCGGAGCTGCGGAGTGGGGACGGCGTGCTGCTGCCTGCGGCTGCGATCTACTCGTTGCAGGGGCTGGAAGAGTCGCTGGTGTTGCTGTTCACGCTATCGGACCTAGGGCCGGAACCAGCGACGGGCAGCCCTGCCGACTCCGGCGTGTAGCGGCTCCGACCCGACTAGTGCATTGTTTTGGCGAGTACCTTGACCGGTTGCCAGCGTCCACTGGTCTCTGGGTCTCGCGCGAGCACGGCAACCAGCTCCCCGTCGCGTGCCAGCGCGAGCATGAACGGCTCTGCGTGCGCAGCGGCCCAGATCGCTTGTCCGTGCAGCAGCGTCCGACGCTGGTCGTCGTTCACGACGACGCGCGGCCAATGCTCTAAGAAAATCCGCGGCGAGGCCGCCAGACTCCAGATCTCGCCGTTCTGCTCCGCCGCGGCCTGCAGCGCGTCCGGCGTCTGCGCGTCATCCGCGCTGACCGGACCGATCGCTGTCCTCCGCATCGCGACGACGTGTGCACCGCAGCCCAGCGCCTCGCCGAGGTCCCGCGCGATCGCGCGCACGTAGGTGCCTGACCCAACCGTCATGCGCAGTTCGATATGCGGTGTGTCCCACGCGTCCAGCGTCAGCTCATGGATCTGCACGATGCGGGTTGGTCGCTCCACCGGCTCGCCGCGGCGCGCGGCGCGGTGTGCGGTGACCCCGTCCACCTTGATCGCGCTGTAGACCGGAGGCAATTGCTCCACCTCGCCGTGGAAGGGGAGCAGCGCTTCTTCGATTGCGGCCAGCGTGAATGTGGGCACTGGGTGCTCGGCGATGACGGTGCCTTCGGAGTCGTCGGTATCGGTCGCCTGTCCCAAGCGCACGCGTGCCGTGTAGGTCTTGGGGTGTTCCGTGAGGTATTCGATCAGCCGCGTGGCTCCGCCCATGAACACCGGCAAGAGTCCGGTCGCCAGCGGATCCAGCGTGCCACCATGGCCGACGCGCCGCACTCCGGTCCAACGCCGCACCAGCTGCACGATGTCGTGCGATGTCGGCCCTTCCGGCTTGTCGATCAGGAAGAGGGAAGCAGGAGCGTCTTCGTCGCGTCGCTTGCGCCGGCTCATGACTGTCCGTCGTCGGCGGTGTCGGGGACGGTGTTGGCGTCGGTGTCGGGGTCGGGGTCGTTGAGCGGATTCGGGGCGGGCAGCTCGTTGATCAGATCCTGAATCCGCCGATCCTCGGCGATGCGGTCGTCCAGGCGGAACGTGAGCTGGGGAATGGAGCGCAGCCTGAGCTGCGGCCGGATTCGTCGCCAGATGTAGTTGCGCGAGCGCTGCAGGGCGGCCAGAGCGTCGTTCGCTTCCTCTTCGCTACCCAGCACGGAGATGAGGACTTGGGCGTGGCCCAGGTCAGAGGAGGTGCGGACCTCCGTCACGCTAATCAGACCGCGCTCCAGGCGAGGGTCTTTGAGCTCGTGCGCGATCACCTCGGCGATCAACTCGCGCAGCAGATCGTTGATCCGTTCCAGGCGGCGGGTAGACATCGGGCGTCCTTCAGGGAGCGCTGGAGGGGCAGGGCCGCCGGCGGCTAGGTGGTGACCGTCTCGACGCGACCGCCTCGGACGATGCGGCTCTGCATTTCGATGTGGAAGAACTCGAGTTGGTCGCCGGGCTCGAAGGCCTCGAAGCCCTCAATGCCGACGCCGAACTCCTGCCCGGCCTGGACATCTTGGACGTCGTCCTGGAAGCGTCGCAGGCTCGAGAGTTTGCCGCGCGCGATCTCGCTGCCGTTGCGCAGCACCTTGGCCGATGCCTCGCGCGTGATACTGCCGTCGTCGCAGCGCGACCCGGCGATGTTGCCAACGCCGCGGATCGGGAAGATCTGCAGCACTTCGGCGTGGCCGTCGATCAGTTCGACCTCGACCGGAGCCAGCAGCCCGCTAATCGCCGCCTCCACCGTCTCGATCAGGTCGTAAATGATGTCGAAGTGGCGGATCTCGATCCCTTCGCTATCCGCCAGTTTTCTGGCTCCCGGCGCCACGGCCGTGTTGAAGGCCAGCACGATGCCGGTGGCGGCAAGGGCCAAGTTCACATCCGACTCCGAGACGCCGCCGGGTGCGGCGTGCACGACTTTGACGTGCACTTCGTCATTGGTGAGCTGTTCCAGGCTTTGGCGGAGCGGTTCGACCGAGCCATCCACGTCCGTTTTGAGGACCAGATTGAGCTCGCTGACGTCGCCGCCGGTGATTTCGCCGAACAGCGCGTCCAGGCTGGCAGCGTGTTGCAGGCGCGCCTCGACGGCTTCGCGCTCGCGTTTGGCGCCCTCGTAGGTTCGCTTCGCTTCCTTCTCGTTCGCCACGGCGCGGAAGCGGTCCCCTGCTTTCGCGACATCTTGCAGGCCGAGCACGGAGACGGGCGTGGACGGTGTGGCGCTTTTGACGCGCTCGCCACGGAAGTCGAACATCGCTTTGATCTTGCCCCAGGTGTCGCCGACCAGGATGGTGTCGCCCACATGCAGCGTTCCGCGCTGGACGAGCAGTGTGGTGCGCGGGCCCTGGCGTCGGTCTAGCTCGGACTCCAGCACGGCGCCCGAAGCTTCGCGATCCGGATTGGCCTTGTGGTCTTGCACGTCCGCGACCAGCAGGATCGTCTCCAGCAGGTCGGGCAGGCCCTCTTTGGTCTCGGCCGAGACGGGCACCAGGGGCACATCGCCGCCGAACTCCTCGATCACCACTTCCATCTCAGTCAGCTGCGTCTTGGCCCGCGTCGGGTCGGCGTTGTCGAGGTCCATCTTGTTGAGCGCGATCACCATCGGGACGCCAGCCGCGCGGATGTGGTCGATCGCCTCGCGGGTCTGTGGCATGACGCCATCGTTGGCAGCGAGCACCAGCACGGCGATGTCGGTTGTCTGGGCGCCTCGGGCCCGCATCTCGGTAAACGCCTCGTGTCCGGGCGTGTCCAGGAAGGTGATCAGGCGGTCGTTGACGGTTGCTTGGTAGGCCCCGATCGTTTGGGTAATGCCGCCCGCCTCACCGGCGGCCACGCTCTCGCCGCGAATCGCGTCCAGCAGGCTCGTCTTGCCATGGTCGACGTGGCCCAGCATGGCGACGACGGCGGCTCGAGGCTTGAGCGTTGCTTCGTCCTCTGCCTCCTCTGTCTCGGCGAAGATGTTGGTGGCGCCGTCGGCCTCGGCCTCTTCCACGACGTCGGCTGCGGCCTCGAGTGGGTCGAATCCCAGGTCCACCGCGACGACGGCGGCCGTATCGAAGTCGATCGTCTTGGTCACGTCGGCCATGATCCCGTTGGTCATCAGGGCCTTGATCACGTTGACCGGCGTCTCCGTCAGGAGGTCGGCGAGTTCGCGCACCGTCAACGTGCGCGGGATCTCGATTGGGGTCGCGACGGCCTGCTCGTTGGCGACTCCGGCTTCGCTCCCTGCTTGGGTGGTCATGTCGGGTCTCTTTCCAAGTGGGGGCATGGATCACCCGGGAGTTGGTTGGCGTGGCGATCCAGCAGTTCGCGGTCGCTGGGACTGACAGTCATGTGTAGTGCGGTTCCCAGCTGGTTCGTGCGCAGGGCCTGCTGCCAGCATGCGCGCTGCGGTCCCAGGTAGGCACCGCGGCCTGGGGCGCGTCCGCTCTCATCGACGGCCAGCGTTCCGTTCGAGCTGCGGACCAGCCGTACCAGATCTCGCTTGCTGCCCGCCTCGCGACAGGCGACACAGGTGCGCGTGGGTTGGCGCCCCGGCCGGCGTTCCGGTCGCGATCGACGCTTGTTGGCGGGGACCGGCGATGCGGCCATGCTGGCGTCCTGCCTCCGCGACTATTCCTCGGCGTACTCTTCTTGGTACTCCGCGTAGGGGTCTTCTTCGAGGCCTTCGTCGGTCTCCACATAGCGAGGCCGACGCTTGCGCTGCTTCTGCGCTTCCGAATCGTCCTCGTCCGGGCGGCGCCGCAAGACGTCCTCCGCGAAGCGGATGCGACTGCTGTCCGCGGCGCGCGGGGCGACTTCGACGGCAGCCAGCGCGGGCTGCGGCTCGGGCTCTTCCGCCGCGGCCGACTCTTCTTGGTAGGCGTCGTCGCGCTCGTCGTGCTGGGACGGTTCCGTTGCCGCGGCCGCAGCCTCGTCGCGCGTCTCGGCCGCGTCTTCCGCGTCCGGTTCGGTTTCGGCAACCGCGACGGGCTCCGCTTCGAGTTCCGCCATCTCTGGCTCCGGCGCCGGGGCGTAGGGCCCGAGGCCCTGTTCCTTCAACTCTTCGGCCAGCGACTGCGGTTTGATGTCGATCCGCAGGCCGGTCAGCCGCGCGGCCAAGCGCGCATTCTGGCCCTGTTTGCCGATCGCCAGCGACAGCTGACCGTCGGGCACGGCAACTTCGGCGGTGTTGGTTTCGGGTTCGATTCGGGCGGCAACGACCTGCGCGGGGCTCAGCGCGTGCGCGACGAACTTGCGCGGGTCTGGGTCCCACTCCACGACGTCGATCCGCTCGCCTTGCAGCTCGTTGACGATGTTCTGAATCCGCGCACCGCGCATGCCCACGCAGGCCCCGATCGGGTCGACGCCGTCCTGGCGCGAGTGCACGGCGATCTTGGTGCGGTGACCCGGCTCGCGTGCGATGGCATGAATCTCCACCAGGCCCTTGTAGACCTCCGGCACCTCCAGCTCGAACAGCCGGCGGATCAGATTCTTGTGGGTGCGGGAGGCGATGATCTGCGGGCCCTTGTTGCTCTTCTGCACCTCGACCACGTAGACCCGCAGGCGTTGGCCGGCGCGATAGTGCTCCATCCGCACCTGCTCGGGACCCGGCAGCAACGCTTCCGTGCGTCCCAGATCGAGGATCACCTGGCGCGACTCGACGCGTTGAATCACGCCGGAGACGAGCTCGCCTTCTTGGCCGGAGTACTCGTCGAAGACGGCTTCGCGTTCGGCTTCGCGCAGACGCTGCACAACGACCTGCTTCGCCGTCTGTGCGGCGATGCGGCCGGCGGCCGCGGGCAACTCGTGATCGACGCGCAGCGTGTCGCCGAGGTTGACGTTGGGATTCACCTTGTGCGCGGCCTCAAGATCGATTTGGAGATCCTCGTCGGCGATGTCCTCTTCGATCTCCACCACCTCGCGCTCGGACCAGACGGTCATTCCGCCGTCGATCCGATCGATCTTGACGAAGACCAAGCCGGGCAGATCGTGGTCCCGCTTGTGGGCGGCGGCGAGCGCCGCTTCCACGGCTTCGAAGACGGTCTCTTCGGGCAGGTTCTTCTCGCTCGTCAACGACTTAATCGCGACCAGGAATTCACTCTTCATCGCCGAAGGATCCTTGCGCTGTCCATCTGACGACCCCGGGAAAACAGAGAAGGTGGGCGCGGGCCCACCTTCATAGCGAAACCATGAGGTCTGCGGCCAGTATAGCAACCCGCCGCGCAGGCGGGCAGCTATGAACTCGCGACTGTGCCGCCCTTCACGCCCCGCGTGGGGCGTGTCCCGGAGCGACAGCCTAGTCCGATAGCGCCTCACGGACTGCCGCGACGACCCCGTCCAGCGGTACCGTGCTCGCCTCGTCCGCGTCACGCGCTTTCAGCTCCACGACGCCGGTCTTGAGGTTGCGCGTGCTGACGGTCAACCGGATCGGCATGCCCAGCAGATCGGCATCGTTGAACTTCACGCCGGGGCGTTCGTCCCGGTCGTCGCTCAGCACGCTCAGCCCCGCCGCTTCGAGCTCCCGCTCGACTCGCTCCAGCGCCTCGCCGACGGCCGGGTCCTTGTCCATCCCTATCGTGACGATGTGCACGTCGTACGGTGCGATGCTGGCCGGCCAGATAATCCCAGCGTCGTCGTGGTTGGACTCCAGCGCTGAGGCGAGGATCCGCCCCAGCCCGATCCCGTATGACCCCATCACGACGTGGCGCCGCTCACCTTCGGCGTCGGTGAAGGTGGCGTCCATCGGGTCGCTGTAGACCGTGCCGAGGTGGAAGACGTGGCCCAACTCGATCCCGCGCTCCATTTCAAGCGCGCCCG
>CAUYZA010000084.1:0-10510 GCA_963577225.1 Dehalococcoidia bacterium
CTTGCCCATGCCGATCAGGCGGGGCAGGGTGAAGGTCGAGCCGAGCTCGGTGCAGATGCCGAGCTTGGTGAAGGGGAGCTGGAAGCGGGCGTTCCCGGAGGCGATGCGGATATCGCAGAGCAGCGTCATGGTGCAGCCACCGCCGACGGCGACGCCGTTGATGGCGGCGATGATCGGCTTCTCGATGTCGAGGGCTTGATAGAGCCGGTCGGCGAGGTCGGGGGCGTTGCTTGGGCGTGGTTCGCCCGCCGGCTCGTCGGGACGGAGGTCGGCGCCGGCGCTGAAGGCGCGGCCGGCGCCGGTGAGGACGATGACGCGGGTGTCGTCGTCGAGGTCTTCGCTGTGGAGGATGTCGTGGAGTTCGTCGGCCAGTTCGATGCTTAAAGCGTTGAGCTTGTCGGGCCGGTTGAGGGTGACGGTGGTCACGTGATCGGCCTTGTCGACGAGGAGGGTGTTGTAGGGCATGGGTGGCTCCTAGTTCGTTCGTACGCGGTGGTGGGCTCTACAGTCCCTCGACGCCGCGCTCGCGGATGTCCTTGGCGACGGTGAGTTTGAGGATCTCGGTGGTGCCTTCCGCGATGCGCAGGGTGCGGGCGACACGGTAGAGGCGCTCGAGGGGGTTGCCGCGGGCGAGGGCGAGGCCGCCGTAGATCTGGATCGCTTTGTCGACGGTGCGGTGGAGGGACTCAGTGGCGACCATCTTAGCGACGGCGACTTCGGTCGTCAGCTCGGCCTCTGGGTCAGCCTCGAGTTGGGTGGCGACGCGGTACATCGTGGACTGGGCGGCCATGGTGTCGGCCACCATGTCGGCCAGCATGGCCTGGATCTGTTCGCGCTCGGCGAGGGGCGTGCCGCTGCGGTGGGGGGCTTCGATGCGGGTCAAGGTGTAGGCGCAGGTCCAGCGCGACCAGCCGACGGCCTTCGCGGCGACGCCCATGCGCATGGCGCGGATGCCGCCCATGGCGCGTGGGAGCCCTTGGCCGACCTCGCCCAGGAGTCGGTCGGCGGGGACGGGGGTCTCGTCGAAGGTGAAGGGGACGTGGCTGGAGCCGTCCATGGTGGTGTTGACGTCGCCCATGGTGACGCCGGGGGCGTCGCGGTCGACGACGAGCAGGGCTCCGCCGCCCGGCTGGCCTTCGGGGTCGTCGTCGCTTGGGGGCACGTTGGCCATGACGATGATCCAGTCGGCGACGGGGCCCCCGGTGACGAACGATTTCTGGCCGCTGACGAGGTAGCCGAGACTGCCGTCGTCGAGGGTGGTTGGTACAGCCTTGGTGCGCTCGGCGCCGGTGGGTTCGGTGAAGCCGAACGCGGTCATGCGCTCGCCGCGCAGGACCGGTTCATAGAGGGCGGCTCGCTGTCGTTCGTTGTTGGCCAGTCGCATCAGGCCAGGGCCGCTGCCGAGGACCATCCCGGCCAGCGGATTGCCGGTCAGGGCGAGGGCCTCGCGGGCGGCGGCGAGGGAGAGCGGCCCGGCGCCCAGGCCGCCGTCCTCGACGGGCACGGCGAGCCGGCGCAGTCCGGCGGCTTCGCTGCGAGCGGCGACCTCCTTGCGCACGGCAGCGGGCACCGATTCCGGGTCGACGCCTGTGGCGAGCGGACCGAGCTCGTCCACGACGAAGTGGACGATGCGGTCCTGCAGCTCGGTCTGCTCAGCGGGGAGGGGGTGGTCCATCGTCTTCGTTTTCGTGTTCCGCAGGAGCGGCCCAGCGATTGGTTTCCTGCGGCGGGTCGCTAGTCGGGTCGTTTCCAGCCGACTCGGGTGGATGCTCCTGGTGGGGTTCCCCGGAGATGGTTTCCTGCGGTTCCCAGCGGTGGATTGGGTCGCTGAGCGGGTCGTTGGCATTCGGTTCGTCCGAAGGGGCGTCGGGACGAAACCCGGATTCGGCGGCGTCTCGCGCGTCGGAGGGAGTCGAGTCCGTGGGGGACTTCGCGTCGAGCGGTGTGGCGGGGGAATCGTCTTCCGTAGGGGCGGTCTGCGCCTCGGCAGCGGCGAGTTCGGCGAGCGTTTCGGTGGCGGCAAGAGCGGTGTGGAACGCTTCGAGCACGCGCGGTTTCGCTGCGGTGACGACGAGACCGGGTTGCGGTCCGCCGGCCGCATCGATCGCGGCGACGGCGGCGTGCAGGGCGGCGCAGTAGATCGTGTTGGAGGCAACGGCGACTAGCGTCGCGTCGCTGCAGGCGGCGAGGATGGCGGCCTCGGGCCCGCTGCGCAGGTCGGGGGCGTCGATCAGAGTGATATCGGCAGTGGGTGCGAGGGCGTCGATCAGAGCGCCAACCCGTTCGCGACTGAGAAGCTGCTCGGGCGACGGGGGCAGTCTGCCGCTGGTAATCAGTCGCAGCGGCGGGGCGGCGGGCGCCACGCTGACCGTGGTCTCCTCGATCGGCTGTGGGGCGATGGGCGTGCGGGTGATGAGGTCGGCCAAGCCGTGGTCGTTGGGCAGGCCAAAGTGGCGATGCACGCCGGGGGCGCGCAGGTTGGCGTCGATCAGGGTGATGTCGAGGTTCTGGCGGGCCAGAGCGGCCGCCAGGCTGGCGGCGAGTGTGGTGGCGCCCTGGGCGGGAGCGGGCGCTGTGATGACGATGCTGCGAAGCCCAGCCTCGATGCGAACTTGGTCGACGAGGCGAGCGAGGTCACGATACGCCGGATCCAGCCCGACTCGCGCTGGGTTGGCATTGACCTCGTCGGGCCGCCGGCGAGCGCTGCGCGGTGTGACGCCGAGCACGGGCCAGCCGGTCAGACGCTCGAACTCGGACGCGTCCCGCAGCCGCAGCTCATGCCGCGCGACCAGGCCGGCGAGGACGATGCCCCCAAAGAGGCCGGCGGCGACACCGAGGCCGGTATTGCGGGCCGCGCCGTCGTCTTCGGGGCCGGTGGGGATGCGGGCGGTGAGGACGATCTGCGGTGGTTCGGCACCGAGCAGGTCGGGGGCCTGGAAGGCGATCTGGGTGGCCAGGGTTTGCAGCAAGATCTGCGCGCCGGCAGCCTCCGTCGCGCGGGCTTTGATCTCGACGATGCGGCCGCGCACTTCGACGTCGAGTGCTTCGCTCAGTTCAGGCTCCGAGGTGGGGATGCGCAAGCTGCGGATCGTCTCGCGCAGAACGGAGCGTTCGTAGATGAGGTCCGCGTAGGCCTGCACTTCGACAACGGGTTCTTCCGGCGTCAAGAGGAGCGTGTTGGCGACGTAGACATCGCTGGCGCCGGTGCTGGCGGCCCAGACGATGAGTCCCGCCATGAAGGCGACCAGCAGCGGTAGCCACCAGAGAAAGCCGAGGGTGCGCCGATAGCCCGGTGTGGGCGGCGCGGCCGGGTCGGGAGAAGGCGGGGGATCGGAGGCGCTCGCCATTCGATCAAGTTTAGCAAGCCGGATCCATTCAACCGAGCGTCTCGGGATCGTTCTGGGCCGGTAGCCTTGGGCGGCGGGCTGTGGCACCGTCAAGGGACGTGCCTGTTGGGCGGTCCGTGAGCGGTGGGGATCTGAATTGGGAGTGCCTGTGTCGAGACGTTGGTTGCGTGTGGCGCTGGCTCTGGCCGTGACCGCTCTGACGCTGACCGTCGGCCTGCGCGCGCCCGCCCCTGGGCTGGCGGGCGGCCTCAGCGACGGGCTTGACGGCGTCCAGGCGCCAGCGAAGGCTGCCACGATGTCTGCGGCTGCGTTGGAGGGCCCGCTGGCTGCACTGTTGGCGCGTGCGCAAGAGGTGGAAGCCTCAGGCCTCGAGCCGACGATTGACGAGCTCGCAGACGGGGCGCCGGCGCTGGTTGCCGTCTTGGCGGCGGGCACGCTGCGCCTGGATGCGTTTGGCCGGGTTCAGGTGGACGCGCTGCTTTCAGGCGATGGGCCGTCGACGTTGGAGCTGGACGCGTTGGGGGTCAAGGTTGACCGTTTGCGGCTCGACCTGGGTCGGGGGCAGTTCTGGGTACCGGCTGTGGCGCTCGCGGATGTGGCGACGCTGACGGGAGTGCGCGGGCTGCTGGCTCCGACTTACGCGATCTCGCAGACGGGATCTATCAATAGTGAGGGCGATGAGGTGCTGGGCGCCGCCGCAGTGCGCGCGGACTTGGGCTTCGACGGAAGTGGTGTGCGGATCGGCGTGATCTCCGATGGCATCGCGGGGCTGGCGGAGGCACAAGCCTCCGGCGATGCGCCGGATCTGGTGGAGACGCGCAGCTTTGATCCGGATGGAATCGAGGCGGGTGCCGAGGGCACGGCGATGATCGAGATCATTCACGATCTGGCGCCGGGCGCACTGATCTCATTCGCCAACGCCGCGACGGACCTGGACATGATCGAGGCCGTGGACTTCCTCGCCGGGCGGAACGACATCGTGGTGGACGATCTGGGCTTCTTCTTTCCCGACGATCAGCAAAGCGCGGTGTCGCGCAACACGGCCGCGGCGCTGGCCAACGCCGACTGGCCGCTGCGGGCGTACGTGACGTCGGTTGGCAACTGGGCGCTGCGTCACTATGAGGGGGACTATGAAGCGGGACCGGACGGCGCGGCCGCGCTGGCCCTCGACTCCGCGGGCGCGGTGCACCAGTTCCGGGTGGGGGACGGGGTGACGGACGTGCTTGGCCGGGTTGTGACGCCGTACAACGAGATCTACCTGCGCTCGGGAGACAGCGCGTTCATCGTGCTCTATTGGGACGACCCGTGGGGCGCGTCGACGAATGACTACGATCTCTTCCTGCTCTCGGCGTCTGGGACGGTCGTGGCGCAGAGCACGGCGGGGCAGGGCACGGGCGTCGATACGCCGCGCGAGCGGTTTGTCTACGAGAACACCGGCGCCGACGGGCTCTTCCGAGTGGTGGTGCAAAATTTCCAGGATCTGGCCACGGCGCAGCGGTTGGAGCTGTTCGTCTTCGACTCGCCGAAGCTGCCCAATGCGGGCACATCGCTGAACTTCAATCTGAAGCGGTCAAGCATGCTGGCCCAGAGCGACGCCGGGGGCGGCGTCATCTCCGTGGCCGCGGTGCTGCCGGGAGAGCCCGATTCTTTGCAGTTGTACAGCAGCCACGGGCCGGCCAATAACGGTGCGGCCAAGCCGGATCTGGCGGCGACGGACGGCGTGAGCGTGACCGGCAGTGGGGGCTTTTCCTCGCCGTTCTTCGGCACCAGCGCCGCGGCGCCCCACGTTGCGGCGGTGGCGGCACTGCTGCTGGAGGCGCGGCCGTCGCTAACGGACGTCGATGGGGGCAATCCGTTCCAGGAGCGCTTGCTGGTGCGGGAGCTGCTGCTGGGTGGGTCAATCGATTTAGGAGAGGAGGGGGCGGATCTGCTCTTCGGCGCGGGGCGGCTGGACGCCGTTGTCGCGGTGGAGGATTCGTTGGCGACGATCGTGAGCGTCGATTCCGCGGCGGATTCCGGACCGGGGACGCTGCGCGCCGCGCTGGAGACACTGAATGACGCTTCCGCTGCAGGGGCGGTGGACGGGGGCGTCCTGTTCACGGAGCGGCTCACGATCGTGCTCGATGCTCCACTGCCTGACGTGGTAGCCGGCGGGCTGAGGATTCTGGGCGCGGGTTCCACGATCGATGGGTCTGGGCTGAGCGGCGACGCCTCCGGGCTGATCTTGCGCGGCGCGGGCTCCACTATCGATGGCTTGGTGCTAAGCGGGTTCGGTGGCGCGGGAATCTGGGTGGCGGGCGCGGCGGGTGCGCAGATTCTGGACGTGGTGAGTCGGGACAACGGGGTAGGGATCCGGGTGGATGGTGGCGCGCAGGACGTGCGCATCGGTCCGCTGGATGGTGTGCTGGTGGGAGGGGCGGTCCTGGTGGGCGGGAACACGGGCGACGGGATTGTGATCAGCGGCGCCGGTACGGGTGCGGTGACGGTGCGCAGTGCGTTGATCGGGATCGACGCCGCGGGCGGCCCCTTGGCCAACGGGGGCGTGGGGGTGCGGATCGAACAGGGAGCGTCGGGCAATGTGATCGGCCTCGCCCCGCCGTCCTTGGGGGGGCTGGTGACGGCGCAGACGGCTCCCTCCGCCCACCTCATCCGGGGAACGGTGACGATCAACGGTCTGCCGGCTCCGCTGGGCACGATCGTGGAGGCGATCGTCGACGGCTTTCCGTTCGTCTTGACGACGTTGGGGGCGGTCGATGTCGACGGGTTGCCGGGATTCGTCTTCAGCATCCCAGGCCCTGCCATGGAGGTGCGCTTCGTGGTCGATGGGCTGACGGTCGATCAGACAGTCGATTTCAACGCGGGCGCCGTGTCGACGCTGACCCTGGAAGTCGAGCGAGGCGCTGCGGCGGTGGCGACAGGGCCCGGCGGCAACACGATCGCGTTCAACGCGCTGGGTGGGATCGTGATCGCGGATGCCGGCACGAACGGCAATACGCTGCGCGGCAACCTGATCTACGGCAACGGTGGCCGCGCGATCGATCTGGTGGCAGACGGGGGCGCGAGCCCGAACGGCTCGTTTGCGCGGCCTCGCCTGAGTTCAGTCTCCTTCGTGGATGGCTTGGCGACGATCCGCGGGACGAGCGAACCGGGCACCACCGTGGATCTATTCGCGGCGGTAGCGACCGATGCGCTACCCGGCGTGGGCGCTAATCCGGCCGGCGCGGGTGGTGCAGTGCTCTTCCTGGGCAGTGTGGAGGCGATAGACGGCGATTTTCTACTCGAGGGCTTGGGGATCGGCCGGGCGTCGGCGCTGACGGCGCTGGCGACCGACGGTTCGGGCGGCACGTCGGAGTTCGCGACGAATCTTGTGATCGGCTCGGGTCCGTCGATCGTGGATGTCTCGCCGGGCGCGGGCTCACGGGAGGGGAACACGCTGGTGACGCTGCGCGGCTCGGGCTTCGTGGCCGGCGCGACAGTGGTCGTCGGAGGGCGGGAGGCGGTGGTGGTGAGCGTCGCGGCTGATCGGATCGTGGTGCGCACGCCGGCCAGTCCCGAAGGCACGTTCGCGCTGGCGGTGATCAACCCAGACGGACGTGCCGATCTCGAGCCGTCAGGATTCCGCTACTTGGCACAACGCACGGTGGTGCTCTCGCCGGGTTGGAACAACGTGACCTGGGCCGGTCCGACGACACGCCTGACGGCGGCGATCGCCCAGTTGGCAGGCCGAGTCGATCGGATCTTTGCCTGGGACGCGGAGCGCCAAGATTGGGACAGCTTCGCGGTGGCGGCTCCGGCCTTCATCAATTCACTGCGCGAGTTGTCGCCGGGCCAGGTGGTGTGGCTGTTCGTAACGGCGTCGAGCCCGGTCGACTGGGACCAGCCGCTGCCCTGAGTGGCCGTTCGCTTTGGTTGGTCAGGGGGGTTGGTCAGAAGCCGAGGCGGTAGGCGTTGGCGTCGAGCCAGCGGCGGCAGGTCTTGTGGCGAGGGAAGCGCGTCTGAAGGGCGGACCAGAAACGGTCCGAGTGATCGCCGATGGTGAGATGGACGAGTTCGTGCACGACGACGGCATCGAGCACGTCCGGCGGGGCCATGATCAGACGCCAGTTGAAGGAGAGCGTGCCGGCGCTGGAACAGCTACCCCAGCGGGTGCCTTGATCGCGTACGGCGAGGCGGCGGACGGGTGGCTCGTCAGGAGCGCGCAGCGCGGCGATGCGGTCGAGCAGGATTTGTCGGGCCTGGCGGCGGTACCAGCGCTCAAGCACGGCCGCGACGCCGGACGGCTCGCGCGTGGCGACGTCGATCGTTGCGCCGTCGAAGCGGACGCGTGACTGGGCGCGTGATCGAGAGGCCGGCCGAGCCCGCGTGCCTGAGGGCGGCGAAATTCGCAGCGGGTACCACTCGCCGCGTAGGGGCAGCAACTTTCCGCTCTGAAGCGGGAGGCGGCTGTGCTGGGCACGTTGCAAATCGAGGGCGTGACGGGCGAGCCAGTCGCGTTTTTCGTGCAGGAGGTCGTCGACGAGGCTGTCGGGGGCGTGCGCCGGGATGACGACCTCGAGGCCGGCGCGGGGGTGGATATGGAGGGCGGCGTGGCGGCTGCGCGTCGATCGGCGCACGCTGTAGCGCGTGGCGCGGCCGTCGATCTCGACGCTGCCGTGCTGAGGCAGGCTGAGAGGGCTGGCCATGACGCGGCCTCACACCGCCGACGCCTGCACGGTACCGGATCCAGCGCCCGGCGCTGATATGCCCGCTTCGTAGCTGGAGGCGTGGCCTGCCGCGGCGGAGACGGAATCGACCTATCCTGCGGGTTGCACAGCCACGGTAGACACCGCAGAGGGGACCGTCATGACGAACAGCGTCGTTGATGGGGACAAACTGACACAGGTGCATGAGCGGTACCCGCGCACCGTGTTGATGCGCAACGGTCGTTCCGCGGAGTTGCGCCCGATGACGCGGGACGACGCGGCCATCGTGCTGGAGTTCGCCCAAGGTTTGCCTGAAGACGACCTGTTGTTCCTGCGCTGGGACATCACGCAGCCCGCGATCGTCGATGAGTGGGTGACGCAGATCGAGGCGGGGCGGGTGATCACGCTGCTCGCCCTCGCGGGCGACAAGCTGCTGGGTGAGGGCGATCTGCATCACAACGAGACGAACTGGACGCGACACCTGGGCGAGATCCGGCTGCTGATGTCACCGGAGTCGCGCGGCTTGGGTCTGGGGCGGATCATCGCCGACGAGATCTATGAGATGGCGCGCTTGCTCGATCTGAAGATGCTGACCGCGCAGATGACGATGGACCAGCACGCGGCGCAGACGATCTTCCGCCAGCTTGGATTCCAGCGCGAGGCGGTCCTGTTCGACTATGCGGTGGCCAAGGACGGCGAGCTGCGCGACCTGTTGATCGCCACGCGTCGGTTGTAAATTGGGTTGTACGTGGCGTTGTAGGCGGGCTTGCGGTGGCTAGAGCTTGATGCGGTCGATGAGGCCGCGGCCGGCGCGGTAGCCGCGGCGCACGCGCTGCACGTTGCGGCTGCCCAACCATTCTTCGTAGGGCTGGAGCGCGGCGTGGGCGGCGATCTCACTGAGGGTGGGGTAAACGTGCATCGATTCGGCGATGTCGGATGCGGTCAGGTTGGCGCGCATGGCGATGACGAACTCGTGGATCAGCTCGCCGGCGGCCGGCCCGATGATCTGTGCGCCGACGATGCGGCCCTTGCGCCCGTGCGTGACGAATTGGAGGAAGCCGCGCGAGCTGCCGTCGAGGAGAGCGCGGTCGTTGGTGCTGAAGTCCTGGCGGTAGGTCTTGACGTCGTTCCAACGGGCGCGGGCCTGGGCCTCGGTTAGGCCGACCTGAGCGACTTCGGGGTCGGTGAAGGTGGCGCTGGGCACGGCCTGTTCATCGGCTTTCTGTTGGAGCGGGAAGAGGGCATTGCGCAGGACGATTCCGGCCTCGTACGCGGCGGTATGGGTGAAGGCGTGGCGTCCGGCGACGTCGCCGACGGCGAAGATGGAGCGGTTGGTGGTGCGCAGGGTGTCGTCGACGATGATGCCGCGCTCGTTGTAGTCGACGCCGGCGAGTTCGAGGTTGAGCTCGCCGACGTTGGGACGCTGCCCAGTCGCGAGCAGCAGCGCGTCGAAGGAGAGGCTCTCGGTCTCGCCTCCGCTGCGGAGCTGAACTTCGATCATCGTCCCTTGGTCGGAGGTGGGTTCCGAGTTGGTTTGGTGGACCGACTGGACGAGGGTCTCGGTGCGGATGTCCAGGCCTTCGGAGCGCAGGCAGTCGAGTAGGAGTTCGGAGGCGTCGGGTTCGGCGTTGACGAGGATGCGCGGCATCGCCTCGACGACGCTGACGTGGGAGCCGAGGCGGGCGAAGGCCTGGCCCAGTTCGAGGCCGATCGGGCCGCCGCCGACGACGAGCAGGCGCTGCGGCAGCGTTCGCTGCTGGAAGACGTTGCGGTTGGTCCAGTAGTCGACCGTGTCCAAGCCTTCGATCGGCGGCAGGGTGGGACTGGATCCGGTGGCAATGCAGAAGTGCTGCGATTCGATGCGGCGCGTCTTGCCATGATCGTCGACTTCGACGGTGTGCGGGCCAATGAAGCGGGCGTAGCCCTCAATGACGTCGCAGCCCGCGGCGCGCAGCAGTTCGGGATCGTCGTTCTCGCGGTAGATCTGTTCTTGCAGACGGGCGATGCGGTCGACGATCTGGCCAAGGTCGATCGGGGCGTCGAAGGTCGCGCTTGGGAGGCCAAGTTCAGCGCTGCGGCGCATCGCGTGGGCGGCGCGCGCGCTGGCGATCAGAGCCTTGCTAGGCACGCAGCCGGACCAGGTGCAGTCGCCGCCGAGGCGGTCCACCTCGATGATAGCGACTTTGGCGCCCAGCTTGGCGCCGTACTTGCCGATCGTGAGACCGCCCGAACCGCCACCGATGACCACCAGGTCGTACAAGCCGTCTCCGTCTCGGTCCGAATCTCGTCTGGGCTACGCTAGTACTATGTGCTGCTGCGTTGATTCAGGACGCCTCAGCGGCGGGCGGCAGCGCAGTCTTGCTCACCGGCTGATGATCCGCGCTTCGCACGGAACTGAACATCGCGCTCCTCGCGGAACTGAACATCGCGCTCGTCACGGAGCTGATCATCACGCTCCTCACGGAGCGATGAACTTGAGTG
>CAUYZA010000085.1:0-10331 GCA_963577225.1 Dehalococcoidia bacterium
ATGCAGGTGAGGTTCGTGTTCGCGCGGACGATGTTGGGCATGATCGACGCGTCGACCACCCGCAAGCCATCGATACCGTGAACGCGGCCATGCGCATCGACTACGGCTTCCGGATCGGAGGCCGGGCCCATCTTGGCCGTGCCGACAGGGTGGAAAATCTGGGCAGCGGTGTCCCAGATGTACTGGTCCAGCGCGTCGTCGTCGTCGATCGTGGCCTGGTCGAGCAGTTCGATGCGCTCGTAGTACTCCGCGATGGCCGGGTGCTGCGCGATATCCCACGCGATGCGCATCCCCTCGCGCATGCGCGCGCGATCCTGTTCATCGTCGAAGAAGTTCAGTTCGATCCCGGGCGCGGCGTGCAGATCATCACTTTCCACGCGAAGTCGGCCGCGGGAGTTGGGCCGCTGCAGCCCGGGCGCGATCGCAAAAGCCATCTCGACGCCGAAGATCTCGTGCAGTTCGGGCAGATCGGTGAGCACGAAGTGGTTGATCCCGTAAAGCTGCATGTCGTTCTCTTCGCCGCCGTCGGAGGTGTAGCGCAACATCGTTTGCAGCAGCGGATTGTCCGGGTCGCACACCCCCGGCTTGGGCACACAGAAGACGTAGGCCATGGGGTGCTCGATCAGGTTGTGGCCGACCCCGGGTAGGTCCTGGATCTGATCGACACCGATCGCCCCAACGTCTTCGGCGGAGCCGATACCCGAACGCAGCAGGATCGGCGGCGACTGGATGGCGCCCGCAGAGAGGATGATGTTGTCGCCGTAGACGGTCTGCATCTCGCCGCCCGATTCCACCTCCAGGCCAACGGCACGTCCGTCCTCGATGATCACGCGATTGGCGAGACAGTCGCCGCGGATGGTGAGATTCAGGCGCGGGCGCGCGCCGGTCAGGTAGCCGATCGCGGTGGAGATGCGCGTCCGCCCCTCGCGGTTCTGCGCCAGGGGGCTGAGGCCTGTGGCGTCGGGGTCATTGAAGTCCTCGTGGACCGCGTAGCCCTGGTCCAGGACCGCTTGGCGGAAGCCCGCCTGCAGAGGGATGAGCTCGTCCTCCTTCCAGCGACGGACGGGGATCGGGCCGCCCTTGCCGTGGAGATCGCCGCCCATGTCCTGGTCGTCCTCCAGTTTGTTGAAGTACGGCAGGCAGTTCTCCCACTCCCAGCCTTCGTTACCCAACTCGGCCCACTCGTCGTAGTCCGCCGGGACACCACGGATCGCGACGACACCGTTCACGGCGGAGGAGCCGCCCGTGACCTTGCCGCGGGCGTAGTCGATCGTGCGATCCTTGACAGCCTCGGCCTTGAAACCCCAATCGTGATCTTGCAGCGACATCCAGTAGGCATTGAGCAGGTCGTCAGGCGTCTGCTCGATCGAGGCATAGTCGGGGCCCGCCTCGAGCAGCAGGACGCTGGTCTCGGGATCCTCCGACAGCCGCGCGGCGACCACCGCGCCCGACGATCCGGCACCGACGATGATGTGGTCGTAGTGAGCAGTCATGGTCTCCCGTTACTTCTGGTCTGAGCCGGGAGGATACGCGATCTCCGCGGGCCCGCCCTAACTTACTCCAGCGGCGGGAGCAACCGCAGCTCGTGGAAACGTCGGAACCACTTGCGAACGGAGTCCTCCGAATCGACACACTCATGGAAGCCGGCCTGCCGAAGGCGAATGGTGCTCGAATGCCCGCCCAACCGCCTTGGCGCCGAGCCGGCCCGGGTCGGATGCCGCGCGCCGTCCGCCAGCTCCATCGATCCGCCGACGACCGCCATCAGATCCTCGGGCACCG
This sequence comes from Dehalococcoidia bacterium, assembly GCA_963577225.1. Lineage (GTDB taxonomy): Bacteria > Chloroflexota > Dehalococcoidia > Bin125 > Bin125 > JAPUIR01. The sequence continues at coordinate 1,780 of CAUYZA010000085.1, forward strand.
CAAGCGCGTATTTGCGCACGATCGCGGCCCAGGCGTCGGCCTGCTTCGGCAACTCGGTGGTGAAGAGAGAGGGTTCCGCCGGCCCCAGCTCCATCCCCATCTCCTCGGCGATTACGGGATAGAGGTCGGACATCGCGACGATGTCGCCGTTGGAGACGTTAAAGATCTCGTTGCGTGCGCCGGGCGCGGTCGCTGCCCACTTCAGCGTGCGCGCCAGGAGATCCGAATCGACCAACTCGGTCGGCCGGCGCTCGGGATCGCCCGGGTAGGCCAGCGGCAGACCGGCCTCCTTGCGTAGCGTCGCGTACACACCGATCACCATCAGGATGTTCAGGTTGCTCCCGACTGCGTCGCCCAGGATCAGCACCGGGCGAAGAACGGTCCACCCCCACGCCTGACCGATTTGCTTGGCGCGCAGGTAGTCCTCCTGCAGGAAGTAGAAGTTGTCGTGTTCGACCCGCGGGGCGCGTTCGCGGTAGGTGTAGCCGACCTCGATCCCCGCGACACCCCCGTAAGCCTTCGTCCCCTGCATCAGCGAAACGTGCTGCAGGTTCGTCGCCACCGACAGCAACGGCTCGAAGAGATTCTCCAGCATGGTCTGATTGAGCTGCATCCGCCCGCGGTCGCGCCAACCTGCGACGAGGTCCGTCGGGTCCTCGTTCACTGCGCCGTACATGAGGTGCGTGACGTCGGACATCTCGCTGAACACCTCCGCGCAGCGATCCTTGTCGAGCAGGTCGACCGGAACGTGGCGGGCGCGGCCCGGCGAGACAGGGGCGCGTCGCGAAACGCCAACGACCTCCCAATCGAGGTCATGCTCGAACTCACGCAGGGCGGCATGGCCGACCAGCCCCGACGCCCCCGCGATCAATACCTTCTTCTTCACGGCTGACGGCACGATGGCTCCTTTCGCCTTGCTGGCGCGAGTGTCTGCCGCTGGCGCGGCCTACCCCAGACCCTTCACCAGCGCGCCGCGGGAGTCCGTCGCCGCAAGCCGCAGTTTCAACGCCTCCTGATATCCGGGGGAGTCATACCACCCACGAAACGACTCCTCGCTATCGAACTCCAGCACCACAACACGCGACCCGTGCCATTCGCCTTCGATGGTCTGGACATCGTCGTCCACGGCGAGCGCCTTCACGTTGACGCCCTCCAGGGTCGGCCCGGCCAGTTTCCCGTAAGCGGCCATCCCTTCCGGATCGAGAACCTTCTCCTGGACGATGAAGTAGACGGGCATGTTTTATAGCTTTCTTGACTCGGCGATCGGTCTTGCGCCTCGCGCTCAGTCTCCGGCCGTGATCGGCTTCGCCGGAGACCACTGGGATGCGACGGCCGAGGCAGTCTAGGTCAGCATCGCGCGGAGTGGCCGCTTCCTGCCCTCGACTGACTAGACTGCATCGCGCGAGCGATGCGACGAGGGAAGGAAACAGCCATGCGCGGAGTTGGTGTGATCGGGTTCGGCGGGCCGGAGGCGCTGCAGGTCGTCGACCTGCCCGAAGTGCATGCGGGGCCCGGTGAGCTGCGGATTCGGGCACACGCCGCCAGGGTCAATCCCACCGACACCTATGTGCGGAATGGCGCGCGGGGCGAGGCGGGTCCGGTGCGCCGGTCGGGGGAGCTCCTGAACGACCCTCACTTCCGCGCTCGCTCTTTTTTCGAGGATGCCGAGCGCCCGGTAATCGGGACGCACACGCATGGTTATCGCTGGGCTCAGTTCAGCGATGCCCCGCGACGACTGCGGCGCAGCGCGCCCTCGTTCGGCGAGCACAATCGCGGGATTCTCGTTGGCGAGTTTGGGCTGACGGCGAGCGACTTGCAGGATCTCATACGGGATGCGGTGATCGGCGACACTCTGCTGGGCGGGTCGCGCGTGTGAGCCGCGCAAGGGTGAACTGTGGATGAGAAGCTGCTAGACGAGTTGCGCCAGGCGCGCGCCGCGGCCATGAATGCCCGGCCGGAAGCAGCTCGCACCACACATGCTGCTGGCCGGCTGACGGCGCGCGAACGGATCGCCGCCCTGGTCGACGAGGCCTCATTTGTGGAGTATGGAATCCTGGCCGAAGCCGATCCCGACGATCCCGGTGATGGGGCGGCCGACGGGGTGGTGGCAGGGGCGGGAGAGATCGATGGGCAGCCGATTGTCGTGGCGTCGTACGACAGCTCGGTACGCGAAGGAAGCCAGAGCGACCGCAACATGCGGAAGCTGGCGCGGGTGCTCAACCTCGCCAACCAGCATCGTTGGCCCTCCGTCTGTTTCGTCGATGGGGCGGGGGCGCGTCCCGGGCTGAAGCGCGAGGGTCCGGCGCGCGGGCGCGCGGGCGCGCGGGCGCGCTGGGAGGTCCTGGACGGCCTGGCAGAACTCTCCGGCTGGGCCCCGACGGTGGCCATCCTTTCCGGCACGGCACTGGACGGGAATGTCAGCGTCGCGATGATGTGCGACGTGATCATCGCCACAAGCGACTCCGCCCTGGGCTCGCGTGATAGTGAAAGCGGGCTGACCACCACGCGCTCGGCGGCGGACTTCGAGCGTCGTGGCGAGATCGACCTGACGGTCGACGACGAACAGACAGCGATCGACGTGGCCCGCAAGTACCTTTCGTACTACCTGACGGAGCACCCCTCCGGGGACCCCGTACCCGAAGCAGCCAGCATCGCCGACATCATCCCGCCCGCCCGTCGTCGTCCGTACGACATGCGCAAGGTGGTCACCGCGTTCGCGGATGCCGAGAGCGTGCTTGAGCTGCGGCCCCGATGGGCGCCCTCGATGATCACCGCGCTCGCGCGGCTGGGCGGACGGTCGATCGGTATCTTCGCGAACCAGCCGAAGTCACCGCTCGCCGGCGCGATCGATGCGGACGCGGCCGACAAGGCCGCGCGGTTTGTCGAGCTCTGTGACGCCTATGAGTTTCCGCTGGTCTCGTTCGTTGACAACCCCGGCTACATGGTGGGACCTCGCGCCGAGGCCGGCGGCATCGCGCGGCATCACGCCCGGCCGCTGGCGGCACTCCAGCATCGCTCGGTGCCGCTTTATTCCGTGCAGATTCGGAAGGCATACGGGCTGGGACCGTATGCGATGTCCGGCTTCGGTAGCTCGCGGACGTCTCCCGAGATGCGGCTGGCCTGGCCGTCCGTGGAGTCCGGCGGGATGTCGCTAGAGGGCGCGGCGTATCTGGTGCGGCGCAAGGAGATCTTGGCGGCCGCGACGCCCCAGGAGGCGCTCGAGATCCGTGACGAGTACGCCAACACGATGCGCGATTTAACGTCTGGGCTACGTGCGGGGCGGACCTTCTCATTCGACGACATTGTGGACCCGGCCGACACCCGCGAGATCATCATGGCGATGATGCGGCGGACGCCTCGCACGCTCGGGAGCAGCAAGAAGCATCCGATCGACCCCGGGTAGGCTGGACCGCCCTAAGCGGTGTCGATGGGGTGTTTCTTCGCTTCCCGATCGAGGCGCCGAGGGAGGTGACGCAGGACACCGATGATGCGAGAGCGGGTCTCCCGCGGATCGATCACGTCGTCCAGGCCATTCGCGTAGTCGAAGGCCGAGAATCCGTCGCGATGCTGCAACTCGACGGTCGGCCAGGCCAGTCGCATGGCGGGCACCGAGTGCGTGTTGCCGAAGCCCGACATCGCAAACGCGCCCAAGCCACCGGCACGCCGGATCTGGACACTGAAGAGGGGCACGGTGCGGTGGTGCTGATTCATCAGGGCCCGCGCATGCGATCGCCCCATGCCTCGTTCGGTGACCGTGGGGGACTCTTCGTCCGGCTGCCACTGCGTGACGACGCCGGGCGTGTCGATCAGAGACACGATCGGGTACTCGTAGGCGTCGCAGAGCTCGACGAAACGAGCGAGCTTGGCGGCCGCAGCCTCCGTGAGCGCGCCATCGTCGACGAGCGGCTGGTTCGCGAGGATGCCCACGCTGCGCCCGCCCAAGCGGGCGAGCGCCGTGATCAGGTTCTGCGCGAAGTTCGGCCGCAGCTGGAAGACACTGTCCTTGTCGCAGAGCGCCTCGATCACGGGCAGTACGTCGTACGGACCGTAGTCGGGGACGAGATCGGCGATGTTGTCGTGTGTCGGGGAGTCCTCGCTGCCGGACGTGTCGCGATAGAAGGCGAGGTAGCGTTTGACGGCGTCGATGGCCACCGACTCGTCGTCAACCAGCAGATCGATGCCGCCGCGCACGTCGTGCATCTCCACGGGCGCTAGCTCGTTCGGCGCTAGGCGGATGCCGAGGGCGGCCTCCACCATGGGCGGGCCGCCCATGCCAATCGACGATCCGCGCGTCGCGATCAGAAAGTCGCAAAAGGCGGCGAGGCTGGCATGGCCCGCGTAGGACGGGCCGGAGACGACAGCGATCGTTGGCACCCAGCCCGACAACTCGGAGATCCCGTCGAAGAGGCTGAATGGTCCGATCGCGCCCCCGATTTCGATGTGCCCCATGCCCGCCCGCGGGTGACGCGCCCGGCTCCCTCCGCCATCGACGAACAACACGACTGGCCAGCGGTGTTCGTGTGCAAGCCCGAAGAGATGCGTCATTTTGCCCGCGCCGTAACCGCCACCGTGATCGGTGTAGTCCGTGGAGGAGGCGATCACCGTCTGTCCTTCGACGGCACCGATAAAATCGACACCGCCGGCCTCCGCCACCCACTCGTCGGTCTCGGGTGCCAACGCGGCGATAGCGCCGTACTCTACGGCCGATCCGGGATCGAGCAGGAGTTCAATTCGCTCCCGTGCCGTCAGTCGCCCGCGCGTGCGGACCACCTGGACCGCATCCGGGCGGGCGCTGTCCTGTTGTCGAGCCCGAGCTCGATGGACCGCATCGATTCGCTTCTCGTCCAAGCTAGCTCTCGCCCTTCGTCCACCGCATGTTGGTCGATTAGCGCGGCCGTCGCTTGCATGTTCGCCGACCGGCCGAGCGATTGTAGAAGGAGCACGTACCGTAGTGGGCACCGAGAGGGATGCTCGGGTTCCTCGCGGCGCCGGAGACCGCGCAAGCCGAAGGAAATTGCGGAACCGGCGCGATCGTTCGAAGTGTCCTGGCCGGCGGGCTGGCACGATCGACGCATCGTGTGGACTGCGTCGGCCGTCGCCGGGCTGATCTTCGCGATCGGCGGCGCCAACTCGATCGACGAGCGAACCCCGCCCGTGTTCGGCCCGCGAGGGCCTAGAATCGCTCTTCTCGCCTTCGGGCGCATGGACGTGGCGTCCCCACGCGGCGTCGAGGCGCCCCGTGGACTCGGGCGCGCTGCCGCTCGTCGGTCGAGGCTCCGGGTTAGCCCCCGCCCCCACTCGTCTGCGCGAAGACGAATGGTTCGAGGCTGTCCTGCGCCGATTCTCTGAACTCGTGCCAGCGCCGGCCGCCGTAGTAGGCGAGGCTGCCGGGCTCTGCGTCGCCATGCCCGTTGTAGTACGAGAGACAATCTCGCAGTGGCGCGCTGGCGAGATCCGCTTGGCGGCAGTGCTCGGCGTAGCGCTCCTCAGATTCCGACGTGATATCGACGACGTCGACGCCTCTGTCCTGCATGGTCGTCAGCATCCAAATGATGTAGTCGGCATGCGCGTCAATGGCGTCGGTGAAGTTGAAGCTGCCGCCACCGCCCTGAGGTCCCGTCATGACGAACAGATTCGGGAAGCCGGCGCTGTGGATGCCGAGGAAGGTCTTGGTGCCTTCGGACTCCCACTTCTGCTTCAGCGTCTGGCCGCCCCGGCCGGCGATCATGTTGAAGGTCGCGGTCGCCATCCACTGGAACCCGGTCGCGTAGATCAGCACGTCGAGGGGGTATTCGACGCCCTCGTGCACGACGCCCTGGCGACTGATTTGGGTGACGCCCATCGGCGCGGTGTCCACCAGGTCGACGTGGGGCAGGTTGAAGGTGGGCAGGTACTCGTCGTGGAAGGCGGGGCGTTTGCAGCCCCACGAGTAGTAGGGCTTGAGGGCCTCTGCGGTCTTGGGATCTTTGACGATGTCGTCCACCCGCGCGCGGATCTGCTCCATGATGCGGAAGTTCGTATTCAGTTGCCTCTTGACGAGCTCTTCGGGCACCAGCCGCGTCTTGTGGCTCTTGCGCTCCCGATAGTCGGCGACTCGACCGGCCAAGTAGTCGTCATTCGCCTTCATCGCGGTTCGCCCCTCCGAGATCATCGCGAAGCGTGCTCGGCGGGCCCGCGCCCAGCCGGGCTCATGTGACCACTCGTCGATCTCCTGCTTCGTCGTCTCGCGCTGATCGCGCACATCGATGGTCGAGGGGGTGCGCTGGAAGACGTAAAGTTCTTCGACAATTTTGGCCAACTCTGGGATGACCTGCACCGCAGTCGCCCCGGTGCCGATGATGCCGACGCGCTTGCCCTCCAGGCCGACGTCGTAGCGCCAGCGCGAGGTGTGGAAGGCGTCGCCCTCGAAGGAATCCATGCCTTGAATGCGGGCCAGCTTGGGCGTGGTGAGGATGCCGTTGGCGAGGATTACGTGGCGAGCGCGCATCGCGTCGCCGCGGTCGGTGTAGACGGTCCAGCGGCCGGACGCGTCGTCCCATTCAGTGCGCTCGACGGTGGTGTGGAAGAGAAAGCGGTCGTAGAAGCCGAATTCCTCAGCCATCTTCTGGCAGTACTCGAAGATCTCGAAACCCGACGCGAACTTCATCGTCGGGAAGTACTCCATCTCTTCGAGCAGTGGGAGGTAGCTATAGGATTCGACGTCGCAAGCGATGCCTGGATAGCGGTTCCAGTACCAGGTACCACCCACGTCGCCGCCCTTTTCGCAGAAACGCATGTCCGCGAAGCCCGCGGAGCGCAGCTTGTGCCAGAGCAGCAGCGCGGCGAATCCCGCGCCGATGACGAGGATCTCGCACTCGTCTGTCAGCGCTTCCCGGGGCACCGGGTCGGCGGAATAGGGGTCCGTGAGGTATTCGCTGAACTCGCCCTCCATCGCCATGTAATCGGCGGCGCCTCGTCGAGCTTCTTTGTAATCCTGGTACCTGGCCTGCTCTTCGGCGTTGAAGACCGCCCCAGGCGGCTCTGGCGGAAGGGTGGTTAGATCGTCTCCCTCGACAACCCCGTAGCCCTTCCCGATCACGTCTTCAACAGCGCTCGCTGCGCGGGTGTTGAAGATCTTCAGCCCCGTCGCCGGATCAATGCGGATGGACATCATTTGGCTCCAAAGGCCGTGGTGCGGATTCGACTGTTCTAAGTGCCGAGCGTCGCGCGGAAGCCCGCCAGGGGCGCCGCGATTGCGCGACTGGGGATCTCCACGACCAGGCTGGATGTGCGGGGATCGGCGCGCACGGCGCTGAAGCCGAAGACGAGGCTCTCCCGACCTCGGGTCTGCATCGCGATCACTTGACCCGATGGGGTCGGCATATAGCCGACCAGCACGCCACTCAGCGGGAAGATCACGTCCGAGACGGGGTCGCCCTGGTGGGTGAGGATGCTGCTTTGTTCCAGCTCCCGGAACTTGGCGCACGCGAGGAGGCGTCGACGCCGAGGGAAGATCCCAGGCGTGTCCGACTCACCTCGGTCTAGCGTTTTAATCCGTCCGTCTCCGACCGCGCAGCTGCCCTCATCGTGGGTGTCCGCGCATACCGGCAGAGCCACCTCCGCGGTCGATGCTGCTAGAGGACGCCTTCCCAGACCGCGACTTCATCCGCCTCCGGGTCGCTGATGACGGCACTTTCGAGGTCCAAACGCATCGTGGGCCGAGTCGCCGAATCCCACCGCGGCCACGTCGGGAGCCCGGCATGGCCGGGATCGCCAGATTTGACGAAAGACACCCACGCACCATGGACCGCCGCTGCGAGCTCCGCGGGCGGATCGCCCGCGATCCCGCGCGCTTGGTCGTTGTCGATCTGGTCGAAGGCGAACGGCACTTCTAAGAAGTGGCACGCGCCAAACTCGCCGTCGCGTGCGGTGGAGCGCCAGGCGAACTGATAGAGCCAGGTGTTGGGCGCGTGTAGCGCTTGTGCATCCGCCAGCCGGATCGCGGGCACGCGGAACATCCGATCGGTTTCCACCGCTGCCGCGAGCACATCGGCCGAGGCCCCCGGCCGGTTCGCGCGGTACGTGGCTAGCACATCGGCGCCGCTCCGCCCATGGGGCACCATCACGGCATCGAGGGACGCCTGCACCAACGCGTCGTTGAACATGTCCTTCAGATCCGCCGTGAAGATCAGGGCTTCTTCTCGAGTGGTGCCGACCATCACATCGATCCCCGCGGCCGCTCCGTCGGCGATCGCGTCGATTGGGCGCTGGGGGAGCACGGCGGTCTCGAAGGTCGGCTGGAACGCCATGGCTGAGGCGGCTGCTTCGCCGAAGCGTTCCGGATCTCGGGTCGTTGTTAAGTCGTCGCTGAGAGCGATTTGTGCGGCCAGCAGCCTTTCCGGAGATACGGACTCCAGAGCGGCGAGATCGCCAGGCGCGACGTCCAACTCTTCCAGCAACAGTCCCGCAATGCGCCCGGCCGTCGCGGCGCTGATGCCGTTATGCCCCGCCCCACTTTGCGGGATCGCTCGTTGGAACAAGCCTTGCGCCCGAGGGGTCGCCAGGAGGGTCCC
>CAUYZA010000086.1:0-10207 GCA_963577225.1 Dehalococcoidia bacterium
GACCTGGTCGAAGCCCTGAATGACGTGATAGTTGGTCACCACGTGACCGAGGTCGTCGATGAAGAATCCGGTGCCGCCACCTGAACTGGTGGCAATGGCGACGACCGAGGGGCCGACGGCGTCGAAGATGGCGGCTGGGTCGAAGCCCGTGGCGAAGTCGGCGCTGCCGGACTCGCTGGTCGGGCTGGGGCTGGTCAGCCCTTCCGGCTCGGCGGGCTCAGTGGCGGCTTCGTCGTTGCTGCTGGCGACGGGCTGCGAGGTTGCAGCATCGGCCGGAGTTTCCACGCTGGCCAGGACCGACGTCGTTGGGGGCGCTGGGTCGTCGTCGATGGCAACCACGACGAAGGCGGCGATCACCGCAGCGGTCGCAGCCGAGATGAGAGAAATCAGGACGGTTTTCATGGCTAGGTCCTCCACTTGGACATCTGGGCCGCGTCGGCCCGAGCGGTGCCCATGAGATCTATCGCTGTGAAGGTAACGGGGCCCTAAGGCCGCTGGATGCGGCTGGAAGCGCAAACGGGCTCAACACTTCCGAACGCCTTACGTCCTTTTAAAGTCGGTCTGGTCCGGCGGGTGGTGGGGCCGTTGCGGCGGGGCGTTCGCAAATGGGGCGTTGGCGATGATCGATGGGGCGCTGGCTGCCCCCAACGGAGCTTGCTGGATCGGGGAGAATGGTGGGGAGGGGTGGCGCCATGCCCGAGCAGCATCTGATCGACGTCGGTCTGGCCACTCTTTCGACGTTCGACCATGGCCCGGCCGACGCCCGGCCTCTCGTCTGCGTCGCCTCGCTGGGACGTGGGCACGGCGACTTCGAGCCGCTTGCCGATGCCTTGCAACCTCACGGGCTGCGCCTGATCGCCGTCGACCTGCGTGGCATCGGCGACTCCAGCGGCCCGCTGGACGACGGCTTGACTCTGCACGACCTGGCCGCTGACGTGGCGGGTGTGATTGCGTCGATGAGGCTTGCGACGCCAGTCGATGTGCTGGGCCACGCGTTTGGCAATCGCGTCGTGCGAATGCTGGCGACGGACAGGCCCGATCTGGTGCGCAGCGTGACGCTGGTTGCGGCGGGCGGACGGGCGACGCCCGTTGCGGAGGCCTCGGCGGCGTTTCAGCGCTTCCTGGCCGACTACGGCCTCGGCGAGCGTCCGGCCTCGGAGCAGCTCGCCGACGTCAAACGCGCGCACTTCGCCGCGGCGTCCAGTGGCGAGGCGTGGATGACGGGCTGGCACGTGGCAGCGTCGCGGTCGCATTCGGCAGCCAGTCGCGCGACGCCAGTGGAGACGTGGTGGGAGGCGGGCACTGCGCCGCTGCTTGTGGTGCAGGGCCTTGAGGACGAGATCGCACCGCCCGCGAATGGGCGGATGCTGATGGAGGCGCTGGGCGAGCGCGTGTCGCTGGTGGAGTTGGAGAACGCGGGTCACGCGCTGTTGGTGGAGCAACCTGAAGCCGTGGCGACGGCGCTGGCGGAGTTCTTGGCTACGTGAACCCCGATGCGAGGGTTGGGTTTAGCGTTCGCCGATGAGGGTGCCGAGCGCTTCCCTGTAGGCTTGCTCCCGCTCGACGGGAAGTTGGTGGCCGCCGGGCTCGAGACGGATGGAGTCGGCGTGGGCCCAGTAGCGCTCGAGTTGGGCGGCACAGTCGTCGAGGCTGCCGGTGACGCAGAACTCGTCGAGCATGTCGCCGTCCACGGCGTCGATCACGGCCTCACCCCAGCCGCCGCTCTGATAGGCCTCGCGCGCGGCATCAGCCTGTGCGGCGAAGCCGTGTCGTTCGAAGATCTGGCGGTAACCCTGCATGCTGGCGTAGAAGGCGACCCCGGAGGCGGCGTCGCGTCGTGCTTGGTCGACGCTGATCGCGCCCCCGACAACGCAGACGGGCACGGTCAGGGCGAGATCGAAGTCGGACCGCTCACGGCCGGAGCGCGCGAGCCCGAGTGCGACGTTGGGGGCAATCATGTCGCGCAGCCAAGGCAACGACCAGACTCGGTGGCCGAGTAGGCCGTCGGCGACGTCGCCCGCGACGCGGGCCATCGCTTCGCCGACGCCAGCGACGTAGATCGGGATCGACGTGCGGACCGGCTCATAGCGCGGTTGCCAGCCCGCCAACTCCACCTGATGATAGCGGCCGCGATAGCGGACCGGCTCGCCTTGGGCGCCCTGTTCGATCAGCAGGCGCACCAACTCCACCGTCTCTTTGAGATGCGGCGCGGGACGACCGAAGTCGCTCACGCTGTGCCATTGCTCGTTGAGCCGCTTTACGCCCGCGCCCAGGCCGAGCTTGAAGCGGCCGTCGCTGAGCCGGTCCATGTCGAGCGTGGTCAGGGCCGTCTCCATGGGGCTGCGGGTGAAGGCCAACGCGATCGCGCTGCCGAGTTGGATCCGCTCCGTCGCGCCGGCGACGGCGGCCAGTGGCGCGAACGGTGTGTGGTGGAGTTGGCTGGCCCAACAGGTGTCAATCCCGCGCGCCTCGAACTCGAGCGCTTCGCGGATCAAGTCGGCGGCGGAGCCGGTGCCGATCGTGGCGTCCCAGCGTCGGGGGTGACCCGAGGGGGTTGGGATGAGGTCATTATCGTCCATATCGTCGCAGCGTAGCCGGGCAGGCTGCGTATTCGGGTGGGCAGCATCTCTGGGCGCATGGGCGCTATTTCACGTGGGGCAGTACGCCCTGCGCGAAACGCCGCATGGCTTCGAGTTGGCCCTCGACATCTTCCGCCGCGACCGGTCGCACGTCCAGCGTGATGTGTGTGACGCCGACGGAGGCATAGGCCGCGACTTGCTCCACGATCGATTCCGCACTACCGCGCAGTGCGCCTTCATCGCGATTGGCGTCGTCGGTCTCGAGATCGATCGCCAGTCGCAGGCGCAGCGTCAGCTCCACCTCGTCGCGGTTGCGCTGGAATTCGTCGCACCAGCGACCGACTTCGGCCCACTGCTCGGCGACCGTCTCGGGCGGGATGAAGACCGCGTGAAAGGCGTCGCCGTAGCGGGCCGTGCGTCGATAGGCTGGCGTCGAGTGGCCGCCGACCCAGATCGGGATGTGGCCGTTGATCGGCTTGGGCGCGAAGCCGATCGGGCCGAACTGGCTGAAGCGGCCGTCGAAGGTGATGCTCTCCTGGGTGTAGAGCGCCTCGAAGATTTCGAGGAACTCGTCGCCGCGCGGGCCGCGATGGTCGAACGGCATACCGAGGGCGTTGAACTCCTCCTCCATCCAGCCCACCCCGACGCCGAGGATGGCGCGCCCGTCGGAGACGGTGTCCAGCGTCGACCAGAGCTTGGCGGTTTGGATCGCGGGTCGATAGCCGAGGATCATGACGGTGCTGCCGAGCTGGATCCGCTCCGTGCAACCCGCGACGAAGAGCAAGGTTCCGATCGCGTCGAGCCAGGGCGTGGAGTGGGGCGCGGGGAACTCGCCGGTCTCGTTGTAGGGGTACTGCGACTCCAGGGTGGCGGTGTCGGGGAAGGCGATGTGATCGCTGACCCAACACGAGTCGAAGCCCAACGACTCTGCATCCTGTGCGAACCGCATCACGTTGCCGCGTGTGGCGACGTGACCGATGTGGGGCAGGTGAACGCCGAACTGCATTGCGCGACTCCTTGCGTTTCGTCTCATGATCGGGCCGGAGTCTACGGCACGTAGCCGATGTGCCGGCAGCGGGAGCCTGAGCGCGGACGCGACGGTTATTGCACCGACTGCCAGGCGCGGAATTGATACATCGCGACGCTGGCCGCCATGGCGACGTTGAGCGAATCGATCTCGCCGTAGACGGGGATCTCGATGCGCAGCGCGGCCGCGTCGACAAGCGCCGGAGGCAGGCCGTCGCCCTCGTTGCCGACGACGATCAGCGGTCGCTCGGGCCAGGGGGCGTCGTAGAGCGGGACCGCGCGCGTCCCTTGCTGCAGCGCGACGATCTCGAAGCCTTGGTCGCGCGCCCGGTCCACGCAAGCTTCCGCCGTCTCGACGATCTCGATCGGGATCCACCAGTCGCTGCCCTTTGTGGAAGGGCGGTAGTAGAAGTCGCGCCCCACGATCCAGACCGCCTCCGCGCCCGCCGCCTCTGCCGAGCGAACGAGCACGCCCAGGTTGACGCCATACGACAGGTTGAAGGCCGCGATCGCGAACGAGCGGGGTCGGTCGGCGAGTGGTTGCGCCGGCGGGTGGAGCCCGAACGGCCGCTGCGCGGAGGCTCGCAACGGCCCGGGGTCCATCGTCGCCCGGCGCTGATCCAAGTGGTCGAGCGCGCGAACCGCGCGTCGGGCGAGTGCGTCGTCCTCATCCACGGCCAGCTCGGTCAAGAGCGGGCGCGCCGCTTCCCCGATCGCGGCGAGCACGACACAGGCCGCGCGCCTGCCTACGCGCGGGGCGCTGGGTAGCCAGGCGGCCAGCTGAGCGCTGAGTTCGCCGGGGTCGAGCTTGGGCAGCAGTGTCATCGCGCGACGCCGGAGGCGGCGGTTGGGTGAGCTCAACGCCGGCAGCAGCGCCGCGACCGCCTCGGCTTGCGGTGCGAACTGCAAGGCGATGCGGGCCTCACCACGGGGGAAGGGGTGCGGATGGTTGAGCGCGGCGTCGACGGCATGGTCGAGCCAGCCGGGCACCGCTTCGGCGGCCAGTGTGCGGATCTCCAGGCCCAGCTCGTAGGCGGCCTGATCCGTCGGGTTGAGTGGCGGGAGCGCGTGAGAGTCGTCGGGACCGGTCACTTAGCCCCCGAGTTGCTCCTGCACGATGCGGCGCGAGTAGAACGATTCACCATTGTGCCTGGCGGCCTCGTCGGACGTGATCAGCCAGATGGCGGCCCGGCCCATGAGGTCGTTCGGTTCGGTGTCGGTGTTCGCGTTCGGCAGTCCGTGGTAGGTAGCGCCGGGCGAGAGCACCATCCCTTCCGGCTTGAGCCCGAAGGAGCGAATGCCCTGCTCGCCGAGTTCGGCCGCCAGCCCCTCCATCATCTTTTCGATCGAGACCTTCGTCATGCCGTAGATCAGGTTGTTCGCGGACGGACTGTCGGCGGCGCCGGAAGAGATGGTGATGACCTTGCCGCTGCCCCGCTCGATCATGTGCGGTAGGACGGCCTGCGTCATCAGGAACGGCCCGCGCACGTTGATCCGATGCAACAGGTCGAGCCGTTTGACGGCGGTCTGCTGGAACGGCGCGGGGAAGATCAGGGCCGCGTTGTTGATCAGGATGTCGAGCCGCCCAAAGCGGTTGAGGATGGCCGGCACTGCGGCTTCAATGTCCTCATCGCGGGTGATGTCGAGCTTGATCGGAAGCGCCTCGACGCCGAGTTCCGCCATCTCGGTGGCGACGGTATGTATCGTGCCCGGCAGCTTGGGGTCCGTGACCTCTTCGGTCCGGGCCGCGACGACGATTTTGCAGCCCTCCTTGGCCAGCTCTTGCGCCATGAAGTGCCCGATCCCGCGCGAGCTGCCGGTGATTAGGGCGACCTGTCCGTCAAGCTGTCCCATTTTTTCTTCGCTCCCGCTAGGTATGAGCTATGACGCGGTACTGAGTGTCCCGGCGGTGTTGGCCGCCGTCAACGTTTTCGGTACTCCCGCGCTGTGCGATCGGTGTGCGTCCTAACCGTCCCGACAGCGCTACCGGGCGGGAATGCTCTCAGGGCTTTCGTTGTTGGGGGCTCTGCTGAGGAGGGGCGGAGCGTGTTGGTGAATTGGCTGGAACTTGAGGAAGTGGAGAGCGTAAGATTTCGGCCATGGCTGTCGAACGATCGATCGTGGTGGACGCCTCGCCTCGCGAGGCCTACGAGGCGGTGCGCGAGCTGCTTAACGTGCAGATCGAGATTGGTGCGTTCAAGGTTCGTGAGGATGACCCGGGGCGGGAGTGGGGCCTGGACTGGAGTGGGCCGCTGGCTTCGTCGCGCTACCTGTTTCGTTTCCAGCCGGACGGTGAGTCGACACGAGTTGACGCTACGCTCTGGCTGGGTGGGCCGCTGGGGCCGGTGCACATGGTGCTGCGGCGGCGCGGCAACCGGAAGCACGTCGACCGCATCCTGGCCGACCTCAAGCGTCGAGTTGAGGACGGGGAAGAGTTGGGCGACGAGGATTTCGACGAGGGGTTCGAGGACGAGCCCGATGACAGTGGGGACGCCGAGCGGGGCGACTAGGTGACGGGGACGGCCGCCGGCGTCGGCGACGCGAGCGCAGGCCCGGAGAACGGTAGCCCGCGCACTTCCGAACGCACCTGGGTCCTGACCGTCTCTGGTACCCATGCGTTGATCCACGCGACCGAACTGACCTTCGCCGCACTGCTGCTGCGGATCGAGGACGACTTCGACAGCGATCTGCTACTGCTGGGAATCCTGGCCAACGTGGGGGCGTTCACGTTCGGGTTCGGGGCACTGCCGGCGGGGTATCTCGTCGATAGGTTGGGTACCGTTCCGATCCTGCGGATCGCGTTGGGCACAACAGCGATCAGCGGCGCGTTGGTAGGCCTGGCGCCCGACGAGATCACGCTGGGCATCTTCCTTGCCTTGCTCGGCCTGACGACGGGGTTGTACCACCCGGCCGGGATCACATTGCTGGCGCGTACCCGTCGGCGGGCGCGCAATGTGGGGCTGCACGGGGCGACCGGGAACTTCGGCATCGCCCTGGCGCCGGCGCTGGCAGCCGGGCTGGCGGTCACGATCGACTGGCGTGCGGCCTACTTCGTGCTCGCCGCGCTGGCGGGGTTGGGCTTTCTCTGGACGCTGCGACTCGATCCGCGCGGCGCCGAAGAGGGGGTCGTGCCCGGGCCGGTCAGGCCCAGAGACGCGGAGCCCGCGTCGGATCCGAGCCCGCCTCGATCGGCTGCCCCCAGGGGACCGTTGCTATTGGTCTACAGCGGCTTCGTGATCAGTGGGTTCATCTATCGCGGCGCGCTGACGTTCATCCCCGCGCATATCGAAGAGGAAGTTTCGATTGGGCTGTTCGGCTGGGAGGCCGCCGCCGCTGCCGGGGCACTGAGCACGCTGGCCCTGCTGGGCGGCGCGTTTGGCTGGTATGCGGGCGGGGTGGCATCGGAACGGTGGCGGCCGGAGTACTTCGTCCTGGCGATGGCGCCCCCGACGGCGCTGTTGCTTTTGGCGATGGGCTTCGCCAGCGATCTCGGGCTGCTGATCGCGATCGTCTTCTTCGCGATCATCAACTTCACGATGCAGCCCGCCTTCGTCACGTTGGTGGCCGATTACTCGCCGTCGGGGCGGTTGGGTGTCTCGTACGGGATCTCGTTTTTCCTCTCGTTTGGCCTGGGCTCATTCGCGGCCACGTTCGCGGGGTTCTTCGCCGACCGCTGGGGCACCGACTCTGTCTTCCTCATGCTGGCGGCGGTGAGCCTGCTCGGCACGCTATCGGCGTTCGCGCTGGTGGTGCGGGTGCGCCGGAATGCGAGAGCGGGACTGATCTGATCGAGGCCGGGTCGCGAGTGGTTGCGTCGATGCTGGGCCAGCGGGGATACTTCAGTTGTGGCGAAAGGTCGACCTCGGATCAGCGCCTGCGGTTGCTCAACTTCGTTCGCGACCTGACGGCGGACGAGTACGGCAGCAAGCAGCAGGTAAGGACGCTGCACGCGAAAGGGTCACTCGCGGCGCAGAAGATGATGGCCTTGCGCGGTTACGACTTCGCCTTGGCGGACGACTTCGTCAAGACGATCGCTTCGATTGACCAATAGTCGGGCTGAACCGGCGCGCTGTTGCGGTTGTGGCGGGCAGCTCGCAGGCGGGGCTTCGCCGGTGATCGATGGGGCCTCGGCCTACCGGCCGTCTCTGCCAGGCATATGAGTCACACGGATCCGATGGCTACGTGGGCTTGGTCACATCCAGGACGGCCATGAAGGCTTCTTGGGGAATCTCGACGTTGCCGACGCGCTTGAGCCGCTTCTTGCCCGCCGCCTGCTTGGCCAGCAGCTTGTGCTTGCGACTGACGTCGCCGCCGTAGCACTTGCTCAAGACATTCTTGCGCAGCGCCTTGACGGTCTCGCGGGCGATGATCTTGCCGCCGATCGCGGCCTGAATCGGCACGTCGAACATCTGCCGTGGGATCAGCGAACGCAGCCTCTCGACCAACTGGCGGCCTTGGGTCTGCGACTTCTCGCGGTGCACGATCATCGAGAGCGCGTCGACCGGCTCGCCGTTGACGAGGATGTCGAGGCGAACGACGTTGGCCGCCTCGTAGCCCTTGAGGTGGTAATCGAGGCTCGCGTAGCCCTGCGTGCGCGACTTCAACTCGTCGTAGAAGTCGGTCAGGATCTCGCCGAGCGGGATGTCGTACTCCAGCAGGACGCGCAGGCGGTCGCTCTGCGCCTCAACTTCGCCGTGCTCCAGGTACTCCTGTCGCCGGAACCGCCCGCGGCGGGAGGTGACCGCCTCCATGATCGCCCCGACATAACGGTTAGGCGCGATCACACTGATTTCCACCCACGGCTCGCGGATCTCGTCGATTCGCGTCGGGTCGGGTAGCAAGGCCGGGTTGTCAACGATGCTGGTCTCGCCGCCAGTCGTGACGAGTTCGTAGGCAACGGAGGGGGCGGTGAAAATCAGCTCCAGGCCGTACTCGCGCTCCAGGCGCTCCTGCACGATTTCCATGTGCAACAGGCCCAGGAAGCCCATGCGATAGCCGAAGCCGAGCGCGGCGGAGCTTTCGGCCTCGAAGTGGATCGAGGAGTCGCTGAGGCGCAGCTTCTCCAGTGCGTCGGTCAGATCGGCGTAGTCGGCGGAGTTGGTGGGGTAGAGCCCGGCGAAGACCATCGACTTGGGCTCCTCGTAGCCGGGCAGGAGTTCCGTGGCGGGCTGCTGCCAGGTCGTGATGGTCTCGCCCACCCGCACGTCGCCGACCTCCTTCAAACCGGTCGCGATGTAGCCGACGGAGCCCGTCTCCAGCACCGCTGTCGCCTTGGGGCCGGGCACGAAGTGGCCGATTTCGATCGGCTCGAAGCGGCGCGCACCGGCCAGCAGGCGCAGCGGCTTGGAGCCGTTGAACGAGCCATCGACAACGCGCACGTAGGCGATTACGCCTTTGTAGGAGTCGTATTCGGAGTCGAAGATCAAGGCGCGCGGCTTTATTTCGGCGCTACCGCCAAGAACATCGGCGTTGCCACTGGGAGCGGGGATGCGCTCACGAATCGCCTCGAGCAACTCGGGAATGCCCTCGCCGGTCTTGGCCGAAACGAAGAGCACCTCATCCGCTCCGAAACCGATCACATCGCTCAGTTCGCGGGCCACGTCCTCGGGCCGGGCGACGGGCAGGTCGATCTTGTTGACGACGGGCAGGATGGTCAGATCCTGGTCCAGCGCCAGATAGACGTTGGCCAGCGTCTGCGCCTGGATCCCCGCTGCCGCGTCGACGACGAGCAGGGCGCCTTCCGCCGCGGCGAGGGATCGGGAGACCTCGTAGGAGAAGTCGACGTGGCCCGGCGTGTCGATCAGGTTGTACTCATAGTCGCCGGCGTCCCCAGCGGAGGAGTCCGGAGACTCGTACTCCATGCGCACGGCACGCGCCTTAATCGTGATGCCTTTCTCGCGCTCCAGGTCCATGGTGTCGAGCAGTTGCTCGGACATTTCACGTGGATCGACGGTTCGCGTCACTTCGAGCAGACGATCGGAGAGCGTCGACTTGCCGTGGTCGATGTGGGCGATGATCGCGAAGTTTCGGATCCGGGACTGGTCCATTGGCTCGATCGTAGTCGTTGGCGGGCTGTGGCGATGTGCGCTGTGTTGCGGGGGTGTTGAGTGGCGGAGGGGGTGTGGCGCGGGCTGTAAGGTGGCCGCATGACTGAGCCCGATGGCTCCCCGGCCGGCCGCTGCATTGTGGTGGTCGGTGGGACCGGGACCGGTAAGAGCACCCTGGCCGAGACGTTGGCCGGCCGGCTCGACGTGCCTTTTGTCGAACTCGATGCGCTGTTTTGGCGGCTGCCGGAATGGCAAGAGCCGATCCCGACGAATTCGTGCGGCTGGTCGAGCAAGCGACGGATCCGGAGCGGTGGGTCGTCGCCGGCAACTGCGAGACTCGCCTGCAGGCCCTGACCTGGGATCTGGCCGATCAGGTGATCTGGCTGGATTACCCACTGCGGGTTAGCTTCTGGCGTCTGCTGCGCCGGACCATCCGGCGCTGGCGCGACGACGAACTGCTCTGGGGCACGAACCGAGAGTCGCTCTGGGAGCACCTCTTCATCCGGCGCTCATTGCTGCTGTGGTCGCTGACGTCGTTTCGCCGCGTGCGGCGTC